>DASXWI010000312.1:0-11847 GCA_036503755.1 Saprospiraceae bacterium
GAATTGCTGATGGCCCCCACCCCATACACGCGGGAATCGGCATGCATACCGGCTCTTTGATCATGGGTATCACCGGGGATGAGTTTAGAATGGATACCGCCACCATTTCAGATACAGTCAATACAGCAGCCAGGATTGAAAGCCTTACAAAATACTATAAGACTTCACTTTTACTGAGTGGTGAAACATTGCGTCACATTTCGAGCCACGAAAAATATCATTTACGCCACCTGGGCAAAGTACAATTGAAAGGAAAGTATAATCAACTCAGCATCATCGAATGCCTGAATGGAAATAGCGAGGCAGACTTACGGCTGAAGATGGAGACCCTAAATCATTTCAGGAAAGCCATGCAACATTACCAGGAACAAGAGTTCGAAAACGCTCTTCAATTGTTTAAAGCCATATTGGAGATTGATCCCCGGGACCATCCGTCAGCTTATTTCCAGGAGAATGCATTGAAATACCTTAAACATGGCGTACCGGAAAACTGGGCAGGTGTTGAATCCATGGCCAGCAAGTGAGCTGTCAGCTGTCAGCCATCAGCTGTCAGAAAATATGGGCGTCTGAGTGTGTGTGAATTAATCAAATTGGGTACAAAAAAATCTTGAAATCATATAAAAAACACTCATCTACAGACAGGTGAAAGCTGATAGCTGACAGCTCTTTCAGGAAGACAGAAAAACTTCTCCGTATCTTTCTCGGCCAATTAAATAAATACTCTGTGACTTCCACTCGCCAGCTGGCCGCCATCATGTTTGCTGATATCGAAGGCTATACATCTTTGATGCAGGAGGATGAGACTATGGCATTGAATCTTTTGGGCAAACTAAAAGAGAAACTGGAGGAGGAAGTAAAATTGCACAAAGGAAATATTCTTGAAGTCAGGGGTGATGGTGTCATGTGCAGGTTTACGAGCACATTGGAAGCCGTAAGAGCTGCTATTGCACTCCAGCAGGAAATGCAAAAGATACCCATCGTCCCATTGCGTATTGGTATCCATACCGGCGATATTATAATATCTGCAGATGCTGTATTTGGAGATGGCGTCAACATCGCCTCCAGGGTGGAAACGATTGCTGTTCCGGGAAGTATTTTTATTACCGCCAGGGTGTATGAAGATATTAAAAATCAAAAGGACATCCAGGCACAATCTCTCGGCACCTATTCGTTTAAAAACGTAAAGGAGCCCGTTGGCATTTATGCCATCAGCAACATAGGAATTACGGTTCCTGATCCCAATAACATCAAGGGCAAAGGAGAAAAAACAAGACCAGGTTGCATCCTCGTACTTCCCTTTGTCAATTTAAGTCCTGATGCACACCAGGATTATTTCAGCGACGGGCTAACCGAAGAACTTATCTCCAGTTTGTCAAGAGTGAAAGAATTGCGGATCATTTCCCGCACTACGTCCATGCAGTACAAGGGCACACAAAAAGATATCAAAACGATCAGGGAAGAAACAGAGGTGTCCTATATATTGGAGGGAAGTGTAAGAAGACATGGAAACGATCTTAGGATTACCGCGCAGTTTGTTGATGCTGTGAGAGACATTCATTTGTGGTCAGATTCTTATCGCGGTGTGATTGACAATATTTTTGAAATCCAGGAAAGTGTTGCATCTAATATTGTAGATGCACTACGGATTCAACTGACTGAAGAGGAAAAAGATAATTTACAAAAACGATTTACCGAAAACACAGAAGCCTACCAGCTTTATCTGCAAGGACGCTATTTCTGGAATAAACGAAATGAAGGATCGTTGGAAACGGCGATTCGTTATTTTGAAAATGCGCTTCAGAAAGACAGGCATTATGCGTTGGCATGGGCAGGTCTTGCCGATAGTTATAATCTACTCGGAGAATATACGTCACGATCACGCAAAGAGCTTAATCCCATGGCGAAAGCCGCTGCTCAACAAGCCCTTCTACTCGACAACCAACTTGCTGAGGCCCATATTTCGCTTGCTTCTATCCTAATGTTAGGTGAATGGGATTGGACAAATGCAGGAAGAGAATTCCGGATCGGTTTGGAATTGAATCCGGGTTATGCTACAGGTCATCATTGGTATGCAGAATGGCTCTTATTCCATTGCAGGTATGAGGAAGCGCTGCAGGAAATGGCACTGGCATCTGAATTGGATCCAATATCGATCGCCATCCTTAAGGATCTTGGGATGACTTACTATTACACTCGTCAATATGACAAAGCTTTGGAAACAAGCGCCAAGACACTTGAACTTGATCCTGATTTTAGTCATGCTTACCGTCTCCGATCCCTGGCTTTTCTTTCCAAAGGCATGTTTGATGAGGCTATTGCAGAAAACGAAGGATGGAGAAAAAGAGGGGACAACGAAGGAAAAGCAAAACTTGCCCTGGCTAATATTTATGCTTGCTCCGGCAGAAATGAAGAAGCCTTGAAACTCATTGAAGAAATATTAAACACATACAAACTTAGTGGTAATGATTATCGGAGTATGAGCCAGATTTATGCAGCCCTCGGTGACAAGGAAGAAGCCTTCAAATGGCTGGAACTGAGCTATGCCCGCCGTGAAGAATCTCTATGCAATATCCGGGTCGATCCGAAATGGGATCCGATCAAAGATGATCCGAGGTTTGATGCTATCGTCCAAAAAATTGGACTGTGAGCAAGCTGTCAGCTATCGGCTATCAGGATAATATGGTTAAATGGTTATTTGGTTAAATGGTTAATAGTTAGCTATTGCCTATTGTCCATTGCTTATTGTCCATTGCCTATTGCTTATTGCTTATTGCTAATTGCCTATTGCCTATTGTCCATTGCCTATTTCCCAATTTCCCAATTTCCCTATGCTCTATGCCCTATGCTCTATGCTCTATGCTCTATGCTCTATGCCTTCTGCCCTCTGCCCTTTGCCCTCTGCCCTATACCCTTCGCCTTTAAGCAATTTCCTATCTTTCAGGATTAACTGATCTGAATGTCCTCCACCCGCCAACTAGCAGCTATCCTTTTCACCGATATCGTGGGCTATTCGCAAATGATGCATGCTGATGAAAAGAAGGCGGTAGCCTTGCTTAAACACTATAATACCACGCTTGAAAAATGGGTATCCCAGCATGGCGGCCGGGTAGCCAACTATTACGGGGATGGCAATCTTTGCATTTTTAATAGTGCTACAGCGGCAGTTCAATGCTCAGTGGACATGCAAAAAGAGCTACGGCAGGAACCGACTGTCCCACTTCGGATAGGATTGCACATAGGCGAAGTCATCTTTGAAGAAGATAAAGCAATTGGGGACGGGGTCAATATAGCTTCAAGGATACAGTCGCTCGGCCAGGAAAATACAATTCTCATTTCTGCGGATATCCACGACAAAATCAAAAACAATTCTTCCTTTACCACCAAGTCGCTAGGCCATTTTGATTTTAAAAATATCAGCAAACCGATGGAGGTGTTCGCGCTTAACAATGACGGCTTGGTGGTTCCTGAACGAAAGAAACTTGCTGGTAAAGTCGTTGAAAAAAATTACTCGCGTCGGAATATATACATGGCAGCAGGCATGTTACTCCTGCTGGGCGCGGCCATCATGCGATTTTATTCCAATAATCAATCGGATGCAAGCACGCCAATCGAAAAATCCATTGCTGTTCTCCCTTTCACAGATATGAGCCAGGCTGGAGACCAGGAATACTTTAGTGATGGACTCACCGAAGATATCATCACACAGTTGGCCAAGATCAAAGCTTTCAAAGTGACTTCCCGTACTTCGATCATGAAGTATAAAGGCCTCAAAAAATCCCTGAAAGAAATCGGCAGTGAATTAGGTGCATCCATTATTCTCGAAGGAAGTGTACAAAAATCAGGGGACAAAGTGCGTATTACTGCTCAGCTCATCAATGCACTGACTGACGAACATCTCTGGGCCGAAACATATGACAGGACATTGGATGACATCTTCGCGATCCAAACCGATATTGCAACGAATATTGCAAGTGCATTGAAGGCTAGTTTGACCACTAAAGAAGAACAAGATTTGTCAAAAAAGTACACGCTCAATACAGGGGCTTATCAACTTTATCTCCAGGGTAGATTTGAATGGAATAAACGACTCGAAGCACATGTACGAAAAAGTATCTCCTTTTTTAAACTGGCTATTGAACAGGACTCCACGTATGGGCTCGCGTACGCAGGACTGGGTGATGCTTATCTGATGCTTGGCGTATATAGTGCATTACGACCGGATGAAAGTTTTCCAATTGGAAAAATGTTTGCTGAAAAAGCACTGCAACTCGATCCTTCATTAGCTGAAGCTTACGCTACCTTGATCGACATATATATCCATTATGACTGGGACGCCAGTGCTGCAGAAGGATACTTTCAAAAAGCGGTAGAATTCAATCCGGAATATGCGAATGCCTACCACTGGCACTCCGAAGTATATGCTATGCTGCATGAATTCGAAAAAGCGATTGAAGAGTCACGCAAAGCCCTTGAGCATGATCCCTATAATGTCTCTATCAATATGCAGTTGGGTAAAAACTACATTTATGCTGGTCAGTACAAGCTTGCTCTTGAACAATTACAGAAAACGCTTGCCTTTGATTCATCTTCCTCTATCGTCCATTATAACCTGGCCTTGGCCTACCTGGCGTTGAAAGAGTTGGATAAAGCATTGGTTCATGCTGAAAAAGCTATCGAATTTGGACAAGGAAATACCCGTATGATGGTTGCCTCAGGATATGTAAAAGCAGTTTCAGGAAATAAAGATGAAGCGGAAAGTATGTATAATGACCTTCTTCAACAATCCAAAACCAGGTATGTGCCTGCATATGACCTGGCCACGCTATCTGTGGGCTTGGGAAATGAGGAACAGGCCATGTTGCATTTAACCCAGGCTTTTAATAACAAGGAGCCCTGGATGCCATTCCTGGATATGAACCCGCTTTTCATTCCTATGAAAGCTAATCCTACCTTTGATCAATTAGTGGAGAAAATTGAGAGCGGTGAGAAGTGAGCGGTGAGTTGTGAGTTGTGAGTAAAAAAAAATAAGCATATAAACCTATAAACACATAAACTTATAAACTCATAAACATCTAACCAATTAACCATTTAACCATTTAACCATTTAACCAATTCCCCATAACTGAGGAAATGAAAGAGAATACAAAAGAAGAACTGTTGCTCATCACGAATGATTTCTGGCAGGCACTGGCTGACAGAAACATTGAGAAACGCTTTCTGCATTGTGCAGACAGCGTCACCTTTATCGGAACCGGTCTTGAGGAAAAAGCATTCGGCAAACTTGAATACGTCGCCATCAATCAAAAAGGAATAGAACAATATCCTGAGAAATTCAAACTCAACATTTTGTGGCAGCGTGTGTCCGTAATAGAGGATATGGGATGGGTGGAGAGTGAAACAGAATGGATCCAGATGATCAATGGAAAGGAAGAAATGACGCTTATCCGGAATACGATTGTCTTGAAAAAAATAGATGCCCAGTGGAAGATTGTCCACGTGCATGGCTCCGTGCCTGACTTCCGTCTTGCTGGACAAAACTATATTACCAACGCGGAAACCATAAAGATCAACCGCGAGCTTGAAAAGGAAGTTTATCAAAGAACCAAGGAACTCAATGCAAAAAACCGGGAGCTTGAAATAGAATCTTCACTCGAAAGAGTAAGGACAGTAGCCATGGGCATGCGCAAACCTGATGATATGCTTGGCGTATGCCAGATCATCGCCGAGCAATTGAATTTACTCGGCATAAAAGATATCCGGAATGTGCAGACGGCTATCGTTGAGGGACGTGATGATGGATTTTATATGAACTACCAGTATTTCCAGCAATATGGGGAAGGAATCATTGAAGATGTTGAAATAGCTAAACATCCCTCGGTTGTGGATATGATCCGGCATATGAAACAATCCCCCGATGCCTTTTTCAGTCATTCATTTGAGGGCGATGAACTTGAAAAATGGAAGCAATACCGGAAGGATGATCGTCAATTTCCTGACCCGATCCTTGAACAAGCTAAATCAGTTCATTTCTATTTTTATTCTATTGGCAAAGGAGGCCTGGGCCTTTCAGCCTACACGCCATTAACGGAAGACAAAATTGCAGTTTTTCACAGGTTCCGGAATGTATTTGCGCTTGCCTACCAAAGGTTCCGTGATATTGAACATGCAGAAGTGCAACTCAGGGAAGCACAGATTGAAGCAGCTATGGAAAGAGTGCGGGGAAGAACTATGGCCATGCAAAAAAGTGACGAGCTTTCAGAGGTCATAAAGCTCATCTACCAGGAACTAGACAAGCTCAATGCCAGCAACTCCTCCATGGATATTGAAATCGGATTGCTGGACGAAGAAACCGGTATCGCCGCCGTTTGGGCGCATCTGTATCAATCGGATGGCACGATCGCTACATTTAATTTCCCTTTGTCTTATTTCGAAGACACCCGTGACGAATGGATTCAATGGAAAAACACCCCGATCGACCAACGAAACTCACTTTTCATTACAACAATTTTTGTTGAAGAACAACTTCAGCGTTTATTCAGCAGTCTTACAAGCTTGCCTGAATTGGAAGTCGTATTCCAACCTTTGATCGACGCCGGAATTGAAAAATGGGTGACTCACAACGCCTATTTTTCACATGGCCTGTTAACACTTCAGGGCACTGAAGCCTATTCACCAGAAATACTGGACATTCAGAAGCGCCTTACCAAAGTATTTGAACAGACGTATATCCGTTTTCTTGACTTGCAAAAAGCGGAAGCCAACGCAAGGGAGTCAAAAATTGAAATAGCATTGGAAAGGGTACGGAGCCGGAGCATGGCCATGCAACGAAGCGAAGAACTTGCTGATGTCGTCAAACTAATCTACCAGGAACTGGATAAACTTCAAATAAACAATGAATCCACGGATATAGAAATTGGGTTGATTGATGAAGAAACCGGCGTAGCTGCCACCTGGGCACATTTTTATCAATCAGATGGAACGATTTCAACTTTCAATTTTCCTTTAGCACGTTTCGAGGAAACCAACAATGAATTCCAACAATGGAAAGCCACACCTGTTGATCAAAGAAATCAACTATTCTTTACAACTGAATTCTCAAAGGACTTGTGGCAAAGATTCTCACAATTAGCAAGTGAGATGCCGGAACTGGCCGCTATATTCCAACCTTTAGCCGAGGCAAATATTGATAAATGGGTAACCCATAACGCTTACTTTTCGCATGGCTTCTTAACCTTGCAAGGTATAGAGGCCTATTCTCTGGAAACACAAGAGATTCAGAAACGTTTTGCAAAAGTTTTCGAACAGACGTATATACGATTTCTGGATCTTCAAAAAGCAGAAGCACAGGCCAGGGAAGCTCAGATTGAAGCCTCCTTGGAACGCGTCCGCAGCGTAGCCCTGGGTATGCGTAAAGCAAATGATTTACTGGATATCTGTGAAGCCTTATATACTGAACTTGAAAAACTGGATTTTAGTGGATTGAGAAACACGATGATTAATATCCTCGATGACAGCAAAGCATCCTTTCTCAATTACGACTATTCGCCTGAAGTAGGCAGAAGTATTACATCCGTTTTATACAGTACCAATGAGCTGATCGAAAACCAGATTAAAACACTGAAAACCTCTGATGATGCATTCGTGGAGCATGTCCTGCAAGGAAAGCAATTAGACGAATTGATTGAAATGCGCAAAAGCCAGGGCGAGGCTGATGATCCGAGATTACACTGTGTTAATGCGGTATCCTATTATTTTTATTCGATTGGCGTAGGCGCTATTGGAATTTCTTCATTCAACACGCTGACAGAAGAACAGCGAATACTCCTTAGGCGATTTCGAAATGTTTTTGAATTTGCTTACCGTCGGTACATGGATATAGCCCAGGCTGAAGCGAATGCCCGGGAAGCACAGATAGAAGCAGGTCTTGAACGTGTGCGAAGCCGAACCATGGCCATGCAATCCTGTGATGAACTTGCAGAAACAGCCTCCGTTGTCTTAAATGAACTCGTAAAACTCGGCATAGCACCCAGCCGTCTTTACATAGCAATCATCGAAAATGACACTACAGATGTGCATTTTTATTTGACGAGTGAAGAAGGTGGCAAAGACTGCTCTGTATATACAGCGCAAATTGAAAGGAACATCACCATCCGAAAAATGTACAACGGATGGGCTGACCACCGCTCCTCACTCTCGCTAAACATGGAAGGTGCAGAGCTAACTTCTTATTTCAATTACCTCAGAGATGAGGTTGGTGTTCCATTCAGAAGCGCACAAAATCCATCACGAAGAGTACAAACGATTGCTTATTTCTCCCAAGGATATATTGGCATTGCCTCGCCGGATGATCAACCTGAAGAAACCACAAAACTGCTGGAGCGCTTTGCCGCCGTATTTAACCTCACCTACACCCGGTTCAATGATTTAAAACAAGCTGAAAAACTAGCCCATCAGGCAAACCTTGATCTGATAAGGCTGAAGGAAGAAAAAGCACGTACTGAAGTTGCACTGGCCGAGTTAAAAGCCGCTCAAGCCCAACTCATCCAGGCAGAAAAGATGGCTTCACTCGGCGAACTTACTGCAGGGATTGCACATGAAATTCAGAACCCCTTAAACTTCGTCAATAATTTCTCTGAAGTCAATACGGAATTGATTGAGGAAATGAGAGAGGAATTGCAATCCGGCAACACAGAAGAAGCTATATCCATCGCTAATGATATCGCCGAAAACGAACAGAAAATAAATCATCATGGCAAAAGGGCTGATGCCATTGTCAAGGGCATGCTCCAGCACAGTCGGACCAGCAGTGGCGTCAAGGAACCAACGGATATCAATGCATTGGCTGATGAGTATTTGCGCTTAGCGTATCATGGACTTCGTGCAAAAGACAAAACCTTCAATGCTTCTATGAAGACTGACTTTGATCCATCGATTGGAAAAGTGGATATCATTCCTCAGGACATCGGAAGAGTGATTTTGAATCTGATCACCAATGCGTTTTACGCAGTCAATGAAAAACAAAAGTCCCTTCTAACCCCCACACTCATACAAACCCCCTACCCCCTGACAAGGGGCGTTGATTACATACCAACAGTTATAGTCAGAACTAAAAAGCATCTCCCCCTTGCAGGGGGCAGGGGGTTAAACGAGGCAAATCCAATTGGATATATCGAAATCACCGTCACCGACAACGGGAATGGCATTCCCCAATCCGCTCTTGATAAAATCTTCCAACCCTTCTTCACTACAAAGCCTACCGGGCAGGGAACCGGACTTGGGTTATCATTGAGCTATGATATTGTAAAAGCACATGGTGGTGAACTAAAAGTTGAAACAAAGGAAGGAGAAGGGACTGAATTTACCATTATCTTACCGGTATAAGCATTGAAGATTTCTCTGCAAATCAAACCAAAAAAATGATCACCCGCTTGCTGCGTAATCTGATTATCATTTTCTTCTTCTTACCGGCATACTTCAATGCCCAGACAAAGGAAATTAAGTTCAACCTGATCAATGGCGTGAATGGAATTTTCCTTGGCAAGATCAACAGCATAACACAAGACCAAACGGGTGCGATGTGGTTTTCGGATCAGACCAACAGGTGCATTACCCAATATGATGGCACCCGAATGACCCGCTACCAACATGATCCGAAAAACCCGAATTCATTGGGAGGATTCTATCCGGAATGCATTTATGCTGACTCAAGTGGGTTCATCTGGATAGGCTTATGGGGTTTTGGTCTAGACCAGTTTAATCCAGTGACAAAATCGTTTATTCATTTTCGTCATGATCCTGATAATCCGTCAAGCCTCAGCAACGATACGATTAGCAATATTCTGATAGACCATCAAAACAACTTGTGGATTGGAACGATGGGAGGACTTGATCTGTTTGATCCGGCCACGGGTACCTTCAAACATTTTAAGCATAATCCTGCCGACCCAGGCAGTCTTAGTTATAATAAAGTAAGGGCTTTGTATGAAGACCGTGAAGGGACGCTTTGGGTTGGAACGGGCTTTCCATGGGACAATGATCAGCTTGGTGGATTGAATCGTCTGGACCGGAAATCCGGAACTTTTACACGATATGTACATGACCCAATAAACAATTCCAGTCTCATAAGCAATACTGTCCGGGCTATCTTTGAAGACAGCGGTGGCACATTATGGATAGGGACAATGGGTGATGGCTTACATTCGTTGAATCGTGCAACTGGTGAATTTACCCGGCATAGATTTGATCCTAGGCACCCTGAGAGAATCAGCAGGACTCCAGTCTCTAGTGAATTTGATCACATTACTTTTATTACGGAGGACATTGAAAAAAAACTTTGGATCGGAACATATTCCAATGGATTGGTACGGTATGACCCACTTACTAAATCCTTAACTCATTACAATAGTCAAAGCAACATTGGCACTGGCTTTAAAGATGAAAGTGGTTGGGTCGCGTATGCCTCAACAGGTGGATGGTTATGGATCAGTACGGAGGAATCAAATTTGTATAAAGTTGACCTGTCTTTAAACAAGGTTGACCTTAACACATCTGTTGGACCAACGGTTTCTACACTGCTTGATGAAAAATCAGGAGTACAATGGTATACCACACCAAATGGACTTGTGCGAAAGGAATTATCAACAAACAAACAAACTCGATACCTGCATGATCCCCGAAATCCAAAAAGTATAAGTGTTAATTGGATAAACCGAATCTACCAGGATTCGGAAGGCACTATTTGGCTTTCAACGCCAGCGGGATTAAACCGATTTGACGAAAAGACCCAATCTTTTACAAGGTTTGTCATGGATGTAAATGATTCTACCAGCCTGGCCTGGAATGATATTTCCACACTATATACAGATAGCAAATCCAATTTTTGGGTATTGACGTTTGGAGGAGGACTTCACTTGATGGACAAAACCAAAGGGACCTTTACTAGAATCCAATCCAAAGAATCAGATAGCACAAGCCTCAGCGGCAATATTCTGACGGCTATCATAGAAGGTGACACTAATGATCTGTGGATCGGCACATGGGATGCCAAGGGGGTCAATAGGATGGAATATAAAACCAAAAAATGCAAACACTATTTGAAGGGTGTTTCCATTAGCGAAATCGTTAAAGACAGCAAAGGGTCTCTCTGGGTAATTAGTGAAAACAACATCTACAAATATGACAACCGCAATGACACATTCGCATTATATACGATCGGTGATGTACCTGTTTCGTTTAATGATGTAAAATCTGCAGTCATTGACAAGGAGGATAACCTCTGGATTATTACCACCATCGAAGTCAGTCGAATCAATTTACGGAATGATCAATACATGGCTTACGGGAAACTGAATGGCTTCACTGCACAAGATTATCCATATGGTTCAACTAGCATACTGAGTAATGGTGAAATCGTTATTGGCAATTTTGAAGGACATTATGTTTTTCATCCGGACAAACTGGAAGTGCCCGAGGGACGACAAGAATTATTCTTAGGTGATTTTTACATTAATGGTAAATTAATTCAGCCTGGCCCGAAAAGTGATTTATCGACACCCCTTAATGAATCGGAAGAAATCAGGTTGTCTCATGATCAGAGTGTTTTCTCCTTAACATTTTACGCTATTGACTATAGTCCTGAAGAATCGCAACGTTTTTATTATAAACTTGAAAACTACGATAAGGATTGGCAACAAGCCAATCCTAACCGGCAAATTTATTATTTTAATATCCCTCCCGGCAAATACAAGTTTAGAATTAATTCCTTCAATACCAGGTACGGCACATGGATGGAAAGGAATGTCACTATTATTGTCAATCCTCCCTGGTGGAAATCCTGGTGGGCTTATG
>DASXWI010000313.1:0-3452 GCA_036503755.1 Saprospiraceae bacterium
AGGTTATGGTACACCTTTCACGTACATTGAGTGTTTTGAATGGTTCCTTGCCCCTACGGATCTCAACAATGAAAATCCCGACCCATTAAAAGCACCCCATGTGATCAATAATTCATGGGGTTGTCCTCCTATTGAAGGATGTGATTCCTCAAACTATGATATCATGAACATGGTGGTGAATAATTTACGTGCCGCAGGTATTGTAGTTGTTGTCTCCGCTGGAAATGATGGCAGTGCATGTAGTACTGTTTATACACCTGCTGCAATGTATGAAGGTAGTTTTACTGTAGGGGCAACACGCTTCAATGATACGATTGCGGGTTATAGCAGCAGAGGTCCGGTTTTGACAGATCATAGCAACAGGCTAAAGCCAAATGTTTCAGCACCTGGTTCAGGTGTCCGTTCTTCAGTTCCGGGTGGGGCATATGATTTTTCTTCAGGCACCAGTATGGCGGGTCCGCATGTAGCGGGTCTCGTCGCATTGATGATTTCAGCCAACCCGGATTTAGCTGGTCAGGTCGATCTCATAGAAGAAATCATTGAGGCTACCGCAGTACCAAAGACCACCGATCAACAATGTGGAGAAATTCCAGGATCAGAGGTACCCAACAATACCTATGGTTTCGGGAGAATTGATGCACTAGCTGCAGTACAAGCCGCGATTGCATTGATTGAAACAGGTATTGAAGAGACGGACATATCTTCTGCTATCCACGTCTATCCAAATCCTTTCCAAAATAAACTTAACATTTCACTAAAAGATTCAACCTTGCCGGGAGCTATATTGATTGCAGATATCCAGGGAAGGATACTATTGCAACAAGCACTGCCACCAGATGGACCGGTTGGTTATGAAATAAATACTGAAGATCTACCTGCTGGGTTTTATCTTTATCAGGTTAGTGTAGGTGAGACTATTCTGCATGGTAAAATAGTAAAGACTGAATAAATTATTTTTCAAATCTAAATCAATGCAAGATGAAACTCGGTGTATTTTCTTTAAGCATGAGTGTAAAGAATCTTCAGCTTTCGAAGGAGTTCTATGAAACCCTTGGATTTGTAGTGACCGGTGGAAGTATGCAGCAGAATTATCTCATCATGAAGAATGAACATTCACTCATTGGGTTGTTTCATGGGATGTTTGAAGGCCATATGCTCACCTTCAATCCGGGATGGGATGTCAATGCACAAAAAGTCGATCCGTTTGATGATGTCCGGACCATCCAGAAAGAAATAAAACAAAAAGGTATCCAACCAGTTACCGAAGCCGATGAGACCACAACTGGTCCTGCGAGTTTGATCCTTAAAGATCCTGATGGGAATATTATTCTGATTGATCAACATAGGTAAGGCTCTAGAACATTTACAATGGATGATCATATTGACCTACGGTTGATTAATTCGAGAACGTATAAGATATTATTTCCTTTCCTGGTTGCCGTTTTTCTTATATCCTATTTGCTTTCTTTTATTTTTTTATGGCCTTTACAATGGATACTGGGACTTGTAGGTCTAAATCTATTGGTGACCCTGATTGTATTTGTCTATTCCAAAAACTTTAAGGAAGACGGACGTCTTTTGATAGACATTCAAAATATTGTGATTGCGCAAAAAATGAATCAGCCCTTAATCGTGCCTATTGCACTGCTTGAAGACCTCAAGATTTCTCGCGGAGCTACGATTCATAAATCAGATAATGGGATTTTCCCTGCTGGTACTCATGACAATTGGATCACCTTTACCTTCGATAAACAAAAGTATAAACTAGAGTTTTGCATCCTGAATCAAAAAGAAAACGAAAAATTTGAATTTGTAATGAATCGATTGAGATCTACGCATCCAAAATTTACTTTTACTTCTATTTAATCAAGCTGAAAGCGAATACTATTTTGTTATGTTAAAGGTTTATTTTATAACTAGATTTACATCTCTGATGATATGTATATGACAAAACAATATTTATTTCACACCATTTCAATCCTCTTTATTACCAGCGCTGCTTTGGTTGCCAACGCACAGGTTACCGGCCCACAGGGCGGTCTAGTGGTTATTGGGAAGGTAGACACAATATTCTCTGAGGCGCTTGGAGAGGATAGGGAAATCTGGGTATCCGTTCCACAATCAGGAAGAGTACCAGGAAAGAAATTTCCTGTCATGTACCTGTTGGATGGGGATGCTCATTTTTATTCTATGATGGGCACCCTTCATCAATTAAGTTCGGTCAATGGTAACACAATTTGCCCCGAGATGGTATTGGTGGGGATATTAAATACAGACAGGACAAGAGATTTTACACCAACACATGTTGATGAAGCAATGGGGGATAGTACAAGATTGCAATCTTCAGGAGGCTTGGATAAGTTTACCACTTTTATCGAGAAGGAATTGATTCCTTACATTCAATCCACTTACCCGGTTTCGTCTTACAACACCTATGTAGGTCATTCCTTAGGGGGTTTGGCCGTTGTTCATACTTTCCTCACTCACCCTTCTCTGTTCAATAATTACATGGCCATTGATCCCAGTCTTTGGTGGGATGATATGTTGATCAGTAAAATGATGGATTCTTTAGATCATCCTACGAAATATGATCATGCCTCCATATTTGTTGGTATGGCCAATACACTTCCAGAAGGTATGAATATGTACACTGCAATAAGGGACACCACGAAGGCTACAGAACACCAAAGAGCTATCATGGAATTTTGCAGGGATATGGATGGTCATAAAGATGACCCAGGATACAAATTCAAATGGAAATATTATGAGACGGAAGATCACAGCACAGTACCATTGCGTACAGAGTTTGATGGCTTACGTTTTCTTTTTTCCTGGTATACACTGGATCACCATAAGCTCGAGAAATTCATGGAGCCAGGCTCAACCCTGACCGTGAAAGAATTTGAAGACCTGATCATTGGGCACTATGCAAATGTTTCTGACAAGTTTGGATACAAAGTATTGCCCGATGAAACAATGATGAATTCCCTCGGATACCAATTCCTGGAAGCTGAGCGAAAGGATCTTTCCTATGCTTGTTTTACTATGAACATTAATAATTTCCCAAAGAGCGGTAATGTGTATGACTCCATGGGAGATTATTATGTCGAAATAGGCGATGAGAAAAAAGCTATCGAATTCTTTTCTAAAGCGGTAGAAGTAGAAAACTTGTCCTATTCGAAGGAGAAGCTGGAGGCATTGAAGAAGAAATGAGCTGGGAGCTATCAGCTATCAGCTCTCAGGTTTCGTTCCCAGTATTCTGTTTTCTTAGTCTATAAGCTTCATAAGCTAGATAAGCCCATAAGCTTAATATAACCTCCTTGTGCTCCGTGGCGCCTCCTTTTTTCTCTGTGCGAAATAAAATCATTTGCAATTGAATATCTTCGGGACCATAGGAATAGATCAACTTGATTTAGCATTATGAAGCTCACCTTCGCAGTTAACAAATCACC
>DASXWI010000314.1:0-1804 GCA_036503755.1 Saprospiraceae bacterium
GTTTGTCACTTGTCAGCCTTCGGGGGCCTGCAAACCGGATGATGACCAGCACCATCCCCACAAATCCAAGTGCCACCAGGAATTGGATCAGAATAGCAACGTAATCGATTGAATAAGACATAGTTACATTCGTTGGAGCGCAAAATTAGCGATAAATGATGAGAAAAAGGGGGTAGAACTGGTCTATATTAACTGTATGGACTATGGAATTGGGCCTGAAGGTCTAGGGGCAGAGTAGAGTAGGAGCTTAGGTGTAGATGTGCCGGGGGAAAGTTGTTTCAGATTTTTCAGGGCAACTGACAGCTTTGAGGTGTTTATGTCGTGCAAACGGCAATTAATATTTAATTAAAACAAATACTAACAGAACAGGTGAGTTTTCAATCTAAATAAACCCGATAATTTGTAAGGATGTATCCAAGGCGGTTAAAGTAATCGAAGTTGGGTATGAATTGCTACCTTCAGGAAATTCAACAATATTTCATTCAATGCTTGAAGTGAAAACAACAAAAGTGTTAGTGATTGAGGAAGAATTTGAAGTAGCACTTCCACTTCCTTGGTAAAAACCTTAAATTTTGGAAACTATGATTAATAACTGGTTGTTTAACACATTTTTTCTTGTGATTATCCTTCACCTATTAGTCGAGGATACAGCAGCACAGAATTATGAGTGGGTTTCTGATAACTTTCCAGGCTCACATGTTATTGGTATTGAAGAGAAAGATGGTAAAGTGTATGCCATTATTAGTAATGGAGAACTAGCAGCGTATGATCCAAATATCGATTATAAAGTAGTGCTTTATGAAATGGAGTTCATACAAACAGGTGAGCCTGGTTTTATTCTTACAGAGGTTAATTCAGTACAGTATTCTGATGCTTTTGCAACAAGTTCTGTTCGTTATGTTGATGAAACTAGAACTTGGATTTTAGTACAAGCTGCATTTGGTAATGAAGGAAAGCAAATTTTTAGAGTAGAGCTACGCGATGAGAATTTAGAATTGATCACTACATCTTCGATAGATACTTTTGGTTACCCCTTAACTTGTCATATCGATACTTATGAAGGGAAAACCTTCATACTTGGTTCAATTCTAGGGCCACCTAGTGATGAACTTTTATATCTTGTATATTCACATACAGACCCAAAATACTTGCCTCCAATAGTTGTAAAACAATCTGAACCAAGACCTACCTTTTGGGTAACCTCCATGAATATTGAGGATAAAACTGGTGAGATGCTAATATTTTATTATAACGGAATTGCAAGGTTAGATACAAATTTACATCAAGTACTAAGGTTGGGTTATGATGAAATCAAGACATCAGATCATGGAACAGCTATTAGTACATCAACCAGGTATTACTCTCATGGGACAGCTGATCAAGTCGGTACAGGAGGTTCTCGGTTGAATGTATTACACATGTATGATACGAGTTTTACATTATTAAATGCTGATACTTTCGGAATTTCTATTCCAGATAATTATCCGTTTTATATTAAGTCTTTGGTTCTACGGGATGAAAAAATATTAGTAGGTGGCCACCTTGATGGTCCTTTCACTCATTTTCCCATCTACAAAAGCATTAAAAAATTCTATCTGGCAAAGTATGATACAGATATGACTTTGCAATGGTATAAGGAGTATGGAGGTGATAGGGCATATTGGATGGCCGGAGTACATTTACTTGATGACGGAAGTTCGCTGGCATATGGTTTTGTAACAGATTTAATTGATGAGTATCGATACGCTTATATTTTGCATGTTGATGAAAATGGTGATATAATTTCATCTCAAATTGATCCTCA
>DASXWI010000315.1:0-1928 GCA_036503755.1 Saprospiraceae bacterium
ATAAAACCAAAATCCTTATTTACTTTCTGCCTTTACGTCGTTCCGCTATTCTGCCCCTTACTAAGTGTCCTGAAAGCATCAAAATGTGACCGTGTTTAGAAAAAAAATAATATTATTTAATATTTCCGTTCCGCCCTTCCGCCGTTCTGCCGTTCCGCCCTAATTTAGTTGCAAACTTCACCGTTTATGTATTCGTCGATCAAACAGTGGTCTTCCGCTGATCAGCCTCGTGAAAAACTGATCCTTCAAGGTTCCAAATCCCTTTCTGAAGCCGAACTCTTAGCTATCCTCATGCGCGCCGGCACACGAAACAAATCGGCATTGGATGTGGCCAAAGAATTACTCAATCAAAACGACAACAGTCTTTCGGCCCTGGCTAAACTCTCAGTGTACGAACTCATGAAAATCAAAGGCATTGGAGAGGCTAAGGCCGTTTCGATAGCAGCTGCATTGGAACTGGGTCGCCGGCGAGTGACAGAAAGTGCGCTGCAAAAAGGGCAAATCACGTCTAGTCTAGATGCCTATGATCTCCTCAATCCCCGGCTACGTGACCTCACACAAGAAGCTTTCCTGATTATCCTACTTGACCGGAGATCCAAAGTCATTTCTATAGAGGAAATCCATGTAGGTGGAATGTCCGCCATGGTTGTAGACCCCAAAGTGATTTTCCAACGTGCATTGGAACGCAAGGCTTGTTCGGTCATCCTGTCGCACAACCATCCCTCCGGGACGCCTACTCCGTCCATTGAAGACATCCGTCTGACGGAAAAAATCAAATCGGGTGGCGGATTTATGGATATTAAAGTCCTCGATCACATCATTATCGGCGAGGGAACCTATTATAGCTTTGCTGATGAGGGAAAAATGTAGCAGGGACAACAAATACCTTTGTTTTGGTATTTACTGTAGGTTAGCAGCATAATTACTACACCATTTTGAGCCAGGAAACGAAAAAAGATAAACAATCCATGGATTGGCCCTTGCTGGTCAGGATGTTTAAACTAGCCATGCCCTATCGCAAACTCTTGTTATTGAGTGCGTTGCTGGCCATCGTCCTGGCCCCCCTCAATACCCTGCAGCCTTACCTCATCAATGTCATCGTTGATGAATACATCATCATCCCAAGACCTGAAGGATTGGTAGGCATGTGTTTGTTATTTACAGCTGTGCTGTTCATTACCGGGATTCTCCAGTATACATTTATCTACCTCACCAACCTGCTCGGACATAGTGTCATCAAAGATCTACGGGTGAGTGTGTTTAATAAAATCACGAATCTACGCCTTTCCTATTTTGACAAAACACCTATTGGAAACCTGACCACGAGGTCCATTAATGATATTGAAACCATCAAAACGGTTTTCTCAGAAGGAGTCATAACCATCATTGCGGATTTGCTGAGTATCGTAGTCGTAGTTAGCGTCATGTTTTATACGAGCCCACGACTCACCTTGATTTGTTTGTTGACTATTCCGTTGATTGTGGCTGCCACATGGGTATTCAAGCAAAAAGTAAAAATCTCTTATCAGAAAGTCAGGGCACAGATCGCCAGGATGAATGCCTTTCTTCAAGAACGAATCAGCGGGATGTCAGTCGTCCAGATTTTCAATGCTGAAAACCAGGAAAGAGAAAAGTTTAAAGCCATCAACAAAGAATACACCAAAGCCAATCTTGATTCTATTCTTTACTACGCAATTTTCTTTCCTGTCGTAGAAATTATTGCCGCAATCTCACTTGGTATGATGGTTTGGTGGGGAGCACAAAATGTAGTGGGTGGTTCGGTATCGATGGGAGCACTGATTGCATTCCCGGTGTATGTCAATATGCTTTTCAGACCAATGCGGTGGCTGGCAGATAAATTTAATACACTGCAGATGGCGATGGTTGCCGGAGAAAGAGTGTTTAACATCCTGGACAGTGACGAAATG
>DASXWI010000316.1:0-4439 GCA_036503755.1 Saprospiraceae bacterium
AAAAGCTTTGACCGGTATGTCAGCAACTCATTTTATACGTCATATCCGGCTTACTAAGGCAAGGGAATTTTTGAAATCAGGTGATATGAATATTACTGAAATAGCCTACCAGGTCGGGTTTTCAGACCCCAATTATTTTACAAGATGTTATGGAGAAGAGTTTGGAGAAAGCCCAAGTGAAACACGAAACAATAAGAAAATAAGCTAATTACAAATATTTATTTCTTTAATAAGAAACATCTGTGCTATTGTTGTTTTACAATAAAGAACATGTCTCCTTGTTTTAAGTCTGTTTGTGCAGAAGGGTGAACACGTCCCGGGGCCAATTTTGGTATATCAATTCACAACCAAATACAACCCAAATCATGACAACGCGCACAGACTCCTCCGCTGCGATTCTTCAAGGAACACTGGTTCCGGTTTTAAGAAGAGTAACTAATGAAAAACCAGCAACTCCGGTATTACCGCTGGTCCGTACGGTTACCAGGGATTATTTTTCCTGGGACCAACTATCTGCCAGGCATCCCTTGGTTCATCTACTTCAACCTGATTATTACAAGGTTTTCAGGTTGGCTAATCCGGAAGCCCCGGTATATCAACAAAATCTCCATCTGGATCTTGGATCAGTAGAGGTTTCTCACATTGCTCTACGTCAATTTGTCAATCACTGCGATGCTGCCCACCTTCAAAGGACGGACAGGATTATCCACCAGTTTGCTATGGAGTGCCAGCTTGGTTCTTTCGATTTCATTAGTTCAATTATCATTCGTTGGATTGGACCAGGAAATGATCAACGGTACTTGCTTCGTAAAACAGCTATCCTCCAGGCTGATGACCACGGGGTGCCTGTGTTTGGTATCATGACACTGAAGGACATCACCCCTTTGGTTTCTTCCTTAAAACCAGACAATATAGATATCACCTTTCACCCAGAAAGATCTGACTTGCGTTGTGAATTGATGAGAAGAATCAAATTAGCGCAACCAAAAAGTCAAAGTCATTTTACCGCCCGAGAAATAGAAATCATCAGGTGTCTCAGCAAGGGGATGAGCAGCAAGGAAATCGCTTCTGAATTATTTATCTCAAAAGCCACGGTCGATACACATCGTCAAAACCTTATCCACAAATGGGAGGTCACCAATACAGCGGCCTTGTTGAGAAAAGCTATGGATGTAGGATGTATCTAAAATTCAGGATCATGAAACATCTCAATATTATTCTCATCATCATCATCATTTGGTACATCATAGACACGCATTTTCTTTTCAGTGGCATCCCGATTTTATTAATACCATTCCCAAAAGTGAGTTTTTTGAAAGAGAAGATTTTGGATATGGCTAATCCCACACCCAAACAAAAACATTATAAATCAGTATGGCACGACCATTCCGGAGGAAGTTCCTTTGAGAGATTGGCCAACTAGACCATGATAAAATTATTCCGGAGGTGAGGAGACAGAAAGTCTGGACTAATCGAGTTGTAATCGCTTTTACTTCCGGTTTGCAATGGTTATATTGTTTTCTATAAAATCAATCTTTCAAATCGTAAAAAACCAAAACTATGCTACGGGAATCTATAGTCGCTCTTTGCGTTTGCTTGATCTCAACCAACTCCCTTTGTCAATCCGTTAAGGACGTTAAAACATTCAACTTTGGATTCGAAGAACGAACACCAAATGGTAAACTTCCAAATGGTTGGTTCCAATGGGGCACAGGCGGATATCTCTTGACCATCGATACAGTGGAAACAAAAAGCGGAAAAGCTTCTGTCCAGATAGAAGCTGTCGGCCAGAAGGAAGCCAATACGTTTGGTTGCGTAGCATATAGCATACCGGCTCAGTATTCAGGTAAGGAAATGGAAGTACGAGCCTTTATGAAGTACAAAAATGTTGATGAAGGTGTAGTAGGGCTCTTATTGCGCATTGATGGGGTGTCTGGTTCTTTGGCTTTCGACAACATGCAGAGCAAAAACATACAGGGGACAGCAGACTGGACAGTTTACTCCGTTAAGCTTCCCTATCCGGATGAGGCAAAGACGATCTATATCGGAGCCTTGCTCAGTGGTACAGGACAATTATGGGTGGATGATTTCCAGCTATTTCTGGATGGTAAAGAAATCCAAAAAGCAAAGTTGATTAAACCAGAAACATTTAAAGCCGATGAGGATACAGCCTTCGACAATGGGTCTGGGATTTCAACGATTGAATTGACATCTTCAACAATTAAGGATTTGGTGATCCTCGGAAAAGTATGGGGTTTTGTGAAATATTATCATCCAGTTGTAGCAGGTGGGAATTACAATTTGGATAATGAATTATTCAGGGTACTACCTGAAATATTGGAAGCTAAAGACCAGGAGGATAGAAATGCTATTCTCGAAAAATGGATAAGTCGATTAGGTAAAGTAAAAAGCGGGGAGGATAAAAAAGAGGATCAAGCGGAAATAAAATTGATACCTGACTTAGCCTGGATTAACTATCCGGATCTAGGAGAACACTTGACAGAAAAGTTGGCCGGTATAAAAAATGCAAAAAGGACCAATGAGCATTATTATATTGGATTAGCACCAGGCGTCGGGAATCCGGAATTTAAGCATGAAAGTTCTTATGCCGAAATGAAGTACCCGGATGTTGGTTACCGCTTGCTCAGCCTCTACCGGTATTGGAATATGATTGAATATTATTTTCCCTATAAAAATTTAATAGAAGAAAACTGGAATGATGTGTTACAGGAATTCATACCCAGGTTTGTCGAAGCTTCTGATGAACTTGAATATAAGTTGACCGTTCTGGCCATGATTGCAAGGGTACGTGACACCCATGCCAATATCTGGGGCAAGGATAATGTATTGCGCGAATATAAAGGATTGAACTATGCGCCATTGGAAATGACGTTTGTAGGAGATGATGCAGTGGTTAAGGATTATTATGATGACACGTTAGGTGAACAATCAGGGCTAAAAGCCGGAGATATCATTGAGTCAATCAATCATATTCCGATGGAAGATATTCTTAGGAAGAAACTACCGTATACCCCGGCATCGAATTATCCGACTCAATTGAGGGACATCGCAAGAGACTTGTTAAGGACGAACGACACAATTCTGGATTTAAGTGGCAGGCGGGATGAACAGACTTTTAGCGTGAAGGTCAAATGTTATGATAATCTCCAGATGAATCCCTATAAGAAATACATGGAGAAAGACACTTGTTTTAAGATCCTTGACGGTGACATTGCCTATCTGTATCCCGGCTCAGTAAAGAATGAATATCTCCCTGAAATTATGAAGGAGGCTATGAGTAAAGAGGGCCTGATTATTGATTTCAGATGTTATCCTTCTGATTTTATCGTCTTTAGCCTTTCCGAATATCTGCAACCCATGGAGACCAATTTTGTACGATTCTCAAATGGAAGTATAACTTCACCAGGACAGTTTACCTTGATGGATGTTTTGTCGGTGGGTAAGAAAAATTCAGATTATTACAAGGGCAAGGTGGTGATCATCGTGAATGAAACAACACAAAGTTCAGCTGAATATCATACAATGGCTTTCAGGACTGCACCCGGAGCTATGGTTATCGGAAGTACAACGGCAGGGGCGGATGGAAATGTGTCTTCATTTAAATTGCCAGGGGGCATAAGCACAATGATCAGCGGCATCGGCGTCTACTACCCGGATGGCACAGAAACGCAAAGAGTGGGTATCGTGCCGGATATCGAAGTAACGCCTACTGTAAAAGGAATTCGAGAAGGGAGAGATGAAGTGTTAGAGAGAGCCATAGCTATCATTAATGAACAATAGGCAATGATCAGTATGCTGGTCTAAATTATTTTCCATACGGTAACTATTTTATCGCGCCTTTAAGGTTGCATTTGTAGCCACGAAGCCCTAGTTTTCTATTCCAGTTTTATGACATTACCAGTTCGAAAACGAAATAGGCTGAAAGGCTATGATTATAGCCGTGATGGCAGGTATTTCTTTACCAGCAATGTGAAACATTTCGTGAGATATTTTGGAGAAATCATCAAGCAAGTAATGATTCTCAATGCATATGGGGAGATCGTCCTTGAACAATGGATCTGGTTAGGAAAGAAGTTTCCATATGCGATCCAACACGCATTTGTGATCATGCCGGATCATGTGCATGGAATCATTGAAATTAAAAGCAGCCTTTATGTGGAAAAGCATCCTTCGGAAAGTGGATTGCCCAAAGGCAGGAAGAAAATCAAGCCACTTGATGAATTAGTGGGTGCCTTTAAGATGACAGCCTCCAGGCGAATCCGGTTGCTGGAAATAGAATTGAATCCTGGCAGGGCCCCAAAATTTCAATGGCATCGCTCCTTTCATGATCATATCATCAGGAGTGATAAAGCTTTCGAGAGGATTACGAAATATATCAGGGAGAATCCGAGGAATTGGAAAGGATAAGAGAAGGATTA
>DASXWI010000317.1:0-6655 GCA_036503755.1 Saprospiraceae bacterium
TGTATAGATCGCCGTTAGTCATGGTTGGATAAACTTTAATATCCAGCGCACTATATGAAGATTCGTTTGTGGATACAGGATCTTCAACAAAGCCTATTGCTTCGAGTGCAGGTGCAATCTCCGGGTTTGACATAAAAACAGACCACAGAAGCCCGGATCTATAGTTTTCGATCATATCGATGATCGGTCCCTGATCAATGGCCAGGTAAGAATCTGCAAACCAGTCCTCATTAAGATTAAATGCATCATAAAAACCATACTCACCCCATAACTCAGGACCATGATCACGATAAAAATGTTTTAGAGCATCGATACTCTGAACTGGAGTATAAGGCATCGATGGAATCGCTGCGGCTGGTGTGATTGTGCCATTATCTGCAGGGCTTCCAGGGGCATGAGCTGAATAACCAAAAGGATCATCGCTTGCCGTCAAGCCCCAGCATACTCCACTATATCCTTCATGATTAAAGGGATTATCGGCACACCAATCGTGGTTGATCAGTGTATGATTCCTATTCTGTTCAAAATAATTCGCATAGTCATCCTTGATTTGACGGGGATCGAATCCAAGAAAGGAATAATGTGCAAAAAAGAGGGGACCACCTAGATTAGGTCCGACAAATAATTTATGTCCGTACCAGGTATGTCCATTGACATAACCCGAGCCTGCCCAACCTGAGTGATAATAGGAAGCATTGACAGGGTGTGTAGGCGAAGCAATAGCAAGAAGGTAAACGATGAGCGCTTCATTATATCCTCTGATCGGAAAATTCATCTGCCATTCATACTCCGGTGACCAGTGCCAATATAGAACTCCTGAATTGTTGCGATCATAAAAATCCCATTCCACATCTTCCCAAAGGGATGTGATAACATCACGAAGTGCGTCCTCTTTGGGAATGTCCTGGTTGAAATACTGTCGAGCCGCAAGTAATCCTTGCATTAAAAAAGCGGTCTCTACAAGATCGCCACCATTATCAAATGTGCTGAAAGGGATCACCTCTCCAGTTTGCCCATTCATCCAATGTGAGTAAACGCCATGAAACCTGTCAGCAAACTGAAGGAAGCCAACAATTTTTAATAATCGGTTTACAGCTTCTTCACGCGTGATATATCCACGATGTACGCCAACGATCAAAGCCATGATACCAAATCCTGTGCCTCCTGTAGTCACAATATCATCACTACCAAGCCGCTCACGAGCCATACCGCTTGTAGGGTGGCCATATTCATAAAAGTACCTCAATGTATATTCCTGCACCATATCCAGAAATTGCTCATCTGAAAAAGGCATAACTTCAGTCTCTACAGTATCTGAGGTCGTCAGAATATTACCTAACAGAGAAAGCGCGTCTATATAATAGGCATATCCAAAAGTTTCTTCACTTTCTCTCCCGGTCCAGTCAATACGTCGAAGTTTCCTGGTGGTTGTCAAAAGTGTGTAGTCTGTTTCACTATCTCTTTTTCGCCATACCTGGTAACGGTCTGCTCCCGTAACTGCCTCCCAATTGAGTTCCGTATGCATATCATATCCAGTGAGGACAAGGTTAATTTCCTGCGCTTGAACATGATGAAGCAAGAGATTAATCCAAACGACAATACCAATCCGGAAGAAGGCCATATTGCAAAGTAAGTAGTTTTAAACTTAGAAGGCGAAATCCTGTTTCAAGCAGCAATCTGTGAGCAAACGGGTTGCAGGTAATAATCTAATGTGATATCCTATTACATTACAAATCAATTTATTACATATATTTTTCATATGGGATGTGCATACGATCGCGGTAAGACGTTTTGAAGAGAGTCCCGATGGAAAAACTTCTTAATTTTAGGGCTTAAACGGAATTTGATTTCAAAACCATAACTACTATTTTATGAGTCGTCTATTCAAAATTTTATTACTTCCTTCCGCAGCAGTATTACTGTTTGCCGGATGTTATCCCGGAGGGCCTGATTTTACTGAAGACCTGGATGTCGTCTACACGACATTTAATCCTGAATTTGATTTTCAGGCAGCCACTACCTACTCAAGGCCTGATCAGATCGTCATCGATGTAGAAATAGATAATGACGGAGATACGATCTATGAATTCATGAAGCAAATTTATGCTGATCAAATCCTTCAACGAATTGATGCCAATATGGCTAACCTGGGATATCAGAAAGTTGACGTAAGTGCTAATCCTGATTTGCTCCTGATGCCTGCGGCTATGTCTTCCACTACGTATTTTTATTCCTACTGGTATTGCTGGTGGTACGGTGGATACTGGGGAGGTTGGGGCTGGTATTATCCACCATATTATTCGGTTAGTTCTTATACTACCGGTTCTATGATTATTACCTTGTCAGATCCTACATCCGATAATCCGATCAACCAAACACCTGCAACCTGGATCGCAGCAATGAATGGTTTGTTGACAGGTAATAATGATGTCTCTCGTGTTCTAGAGGGCATCGACCAGGCGTTTGAACAATCCGCATATCTTAAAACCAACTAAACGACTTACGACCATGAAAAAAATATTCATTGCTATATGCACATTGATGGTGTTTGGTTTGACCAACATCGAAGCTCAGACTAAAACCTCCCTAACCTATGGTGTAGGTTTCGGCATGGGAGATCTTGGTGATTTTATCTCGAAACCCAGCTGGAGGGGCGCTACAATTGATTTTCGCCAGATGACCACTGACAAAATAGGAATCGGCTTTAGCTTAGGTTGGAATGTCTTTTACGAAGAAAAAGATTTTGATACCTATACTTTTGAAAACCAATCACTCAGTGGAAAGCAATACCGTTACAGCAATCATATTCCAATGCTTGCTAGCTTTGATTACTACCTGACTGCTGGTCAGAAAATCAATCCTTTCATTGGATTAGGTACTGGAGTGATGTATTCCCGTCGGAATACCGACATGAATTTATATACTATCGAACAGGATGCATGGAATTTTACTTTGCAACCTCAGATCGGAATTGAAATTGATAACAATCTTTCTTCCTCTTTTACCGTCATCGCTAAATACTATAATGGTTTTGCAGCTGGTGACCTTACAGAGAACCAATCCTATTTTTCCATTAATGTAGGTTGGACATTTAAATCATAGAAAATTTCAGTTGATCATACTAAAGCCCTTTGCAGGAATCCTGCAAAGGGCTTTTCCTTTTTATACCTTGCGTCGAAGGAATCAACCCATTGGAAAGGTGGATGAATATTTATCTTTGTTGTTCAAGAACACGATTTGAACAATTTTTTTTCATCACCAAAAACCTGACGTTATGAAACACGTATTCGTTTTACTTATTGCCTTCTTTGTTTCTTCACTTGGAATAGCGCAAACCGCTAATGAAGAATTAGACTTGCTCCAGGCTCTTTATGGGAAGCAGAAAAAAGAAATCGTAGCCGGTTTTATCGAACTGGGAGGAACACAAAAAGATGCATTCTGGACTTTATATGATGCCTATGAAGCAGAACGTAAAGCTCTGGGTATCCAAAGGATCAACCTGATCGGGGCATATGCAGAAAATTACCATAATCTTGACGATGATGGCACCGATGTCCTGGTGAAAGAAATGCTCAAACTTGTCGATAAGAACGATGCCCTGATTGCGAAATATTATGGCAAGCTTAAAAAGAAAGCAGGTATCAAACCTGCTGCCCAGTTTGTGCAGATAGAACATTATCTACTTAGTTCAATCCGGTCTACTGTCCTTGAAGAAATACCTTTTATCGGTCAGCTAGATTGAGTATTGAATATCTTCTTAAATAAAAAAGCCGTTCCACTTGGAACGGCTTTTTTATTTAAAGGTCATATAGCATTAGCCCATAAAACGCTGCATTATTGTCTTACATCAAAGGCAACGCGGCGGTTTTGAGCCCGGCCCTCGGCTGTTTTATTATCCGCTACCGGTATGGTCTCTCCGAATCCAACTGCAGTAATGCGATCTGAGGCGACACCGTTTTTAACCAATTCTGCCATTACGGCATTGGCTCTGTTTTGGCTAAGCCTCATATTTGATTCTTCACTTCCTACATTATCTGTATGGCCGCGAACCTCAACTTTAAGGTTTTTAAAGTCAGTGCTGTTAAGCAGTCTGGCTCCTTCCTTGATCATCGTTTTTGAGGCTGATGTCAATGTAGAACTTCCAGTGACAAATTGGATACGTTGTGTATTGAATTTTGCATTTTCAATTTTCGGACATCCGCCATTATCTGCAGGTCCTTTGATATCCGGACACTTGTCATCAGGATCCAGGATACCATCCATATCTCGGTCAGGTATTGGGCAACCTTCAAATGCAGCAACACCGGCTACAGTAGGGCATTTATCCATGTCATCTATGATGCCATCACGATCTGTATCTGCACAACCGTTTAGTTCTTTCAGACCAGCTTGATTAGGACATTTATCAAGTTCATCATTCAGGCCATCTCCATCTGTATCCGGAACAGGGCAGCCCATATATTTAGCTGTACCTGCCTGGCTAATGCACTTATCATTTTCGTCATTGAGGCCATCTCCATCTGTGTCTGGAATCGGGCAGCCCATATATCTTTCAAAACCGGCTTCTTGCGGACATTTATCAATCTCATCATTGATAGTATCGCCATCTGAGTCTGGGATTGGACAACCACTGTAGCGTTCAAATCCAGCTTCAACAGGACAATTATCATTTTCATCAGGGATACCATCAGCGTCAGTATCTGCAGGTATGAATTTTCCGAAAAGTCTCAGTTTGACACCAACCTGGATATTTGAATTCATGTATTCGGTTACATCACTGGCCGTTTCCGAGTTGTCCATATTATCGAGGCCATAGATATAGCGACCAAATATGACCGCACGACCGTGAGGGAAAATTTCGACTCCTCCATTGAGGCCAATGCTTGTACTCGTAAAATCATCACTGACAATACCGGGTTGTTGTTCATCTTCAACATCCATAAGTAGGTCAAATTGAGGTCCTACAGTGATAGCAAAAGCTTCACCGAGATGTAATTTCAATAGGACCGGTATGGAAACAAAACTCATGTTTCCATTCTGTAGAATTGCATTCGCATTTTCTACTTTGTATGCCTGGTAAGAATACATTACCTCTGGTTCAATTGAAAATGCCCTCCCTAATGGAAAATTAACCCATCCACCGGCCGCCCAGCCAGTTTGAGGATCATAGCTAAGATCAGCTGGATTCTGACCATCAATGACAAATTTGCTAAAATTAACAGCTCCTAATAAGCCGCCCGATATCGTGTACCGGTCATGTGCCATCTTTTGGGAAAAGGCAGATACTGTAATCATCATCATCAGAAGATGAAGGATTAATTTTTTCATAGCTCTTGGTTTTATGTTTTTAAGAATGGTAGTTCCACTGTTTGAAACCGATGTCAAATACATCCACAATTTATTGGTAATATTTAGTATCCCCTACTTTCCGGCTATACTTTTTTAGGAACCTTATAGACCATTATCCATCATGATTGGATTTTCGTTTGGAAACTTGAATTTAGAAGACCAAATCATATCTTTTATAGTTCCTAGAGTGCGTCTTGTCTAGTTGATTTAAGTCATTTTATCAACATCCTATATGTAAAAGTCTGATTTTTGGCTTTTTATCCATAATGCCTTGAATCCGGTAGTTAATTGGTAGATGCGTATTTGAATCACATTATATTTTACCTTTACATCCATAAAAACACAAAATCCAATGAAATCATTTTTAAGCATTATAGCCTTTATGGCTATTATCACCGGGGTTAAAGCTCAAGGTGGAATTACCCTCCTCACTTTCGAAAGTTTTACGTTCGCCGATAAGTTCGATACCGAGTACGGCTATGGCAAAATAGGAGACGGCTTCCAATGGGGTGCTGGCCTTGAATTTGAAATCCAGCCAACTGCGGCGATAGAACTTATTTATCAACGGATGGACGCTAACGTATTTTATGAAGGTTTTGGAGGAGACTATAGTGGCAAAATGGGAATGAATTATATCCTCCTTGGTGCTACCGGATATCAACCTATCAATGATGTGGTAAGTGGTTTTGGGACACTGGATATGGGTGTTGGATTTACTTCTAATCTTGAAGAATCTCTGGTTAGTGAAAATGTGACCAAATTTGCCATCGGAGGCAGAGTTGGTTTAAGACTAGCACCGGTCAATAGTAAATTAAGTGTACGGCTTCACGCCCAAATCTTGTCTCCTGTTCAATGGTTCGGTGGAGGTTTCTATTTCGGCACCGGAGGCTCAGGTGCTGGTGTAAGTACAGGATCAACGATCTGGCAATTCAATCTCGGAGGTAGTATCAACTATAGGATCAAGTAATCCAGGTATTCTTGCTTGAAATTCGTGGAAGAATAGATTACACTAATCATAAGTTTAACCCATTACAATACCATAAAAACACAACGTAAAATGAAGCATTTATTTTTAATCGCTGGTTTGTTTGTATCAACCATCAGTTTTGCCCAATCCAATAAAGAAGAAGTTGACCTTGTCCAGTCGCTCTGGGGCATGGAGAAAAAGGAAATTGTATCTCAGTTTGTTAAACTTGATGGTCCATCTAAAGATGCCTTCTGGAAATTGTATGATGCATACGAAATGGAAAGGAAAGCCTTAGGAAGGGAAAGGATTGGCCTGCTTGAAAAATATGCGAACAATTAT
>DASXWI010000318.1:0-11781 GCA_036503755.1 Saprospiraceae bacterium
TTTCCTTTTTCTATATGGATTGGGCTATTTAATCTTGAAGATAAAGGCAAGCTTTCCGCATTGCTTTTCAGGTGCATCATCATCGCGTTCGAAAATATAGGAGGATGCAATTGCCTCAGCTTTACTTATAAAGGAAGGATCCTTGATTGTGGAACCCGCAACGTCATATTTCGAGGAAATGACCATACCGCTTCTGTCCACACAAATAAAAATGCCAACCTTTCCCTCTTTGATTGCAAGGCTTCCGACATTGGCCCGCCGCACTAGTTCTCTGTCAAGCAAGCCGTCCAGACCCACTCCCCATTCCAGGCCTTTTCCATCCTGTCCGACGCCTGTATTCTTTCCTGCATTACCAGATCCAGTTCCGCCACCGGGTCCTGAACCGGTTCCATTCGTGTTGCCTGTTCCACCTCCCTGGCCGCCTTGTCCACCGGTGCCAGTGCCAAATCCTTCACTTGATATATCCGAATCATCATCTCCATCTCCGGTTCCTTCTCCGGGTATATCTCCGAAACCACCGCCTGAGTCAATCAACTTCATTTCTTCTACGCCATCCGTTTCAAATGAACTAAAATCGCTAACCGATGCCCAGGCTTGCTTGGATACCACTTTAGGTGTTGGTAATGGAATCTCGCCAATATTTGTTCGAAGGGCACTACTTATAGTTGGATTGCTTACTGCATTTACGCTGGGAGTAGACAACCTGGTAGGTGCTGCCTGCTGAGGCCTGGACTGCATAGGCTCTTCATTAGTGGTTTCACTGCCACCTGCTTCACTGCCTGACATTTTCGAAGCCATATCCATGTTTGTATTCTCGAGTTGCTCAACAAACTTCTCAGGCTTCACATATTCATTGTATGGATAATCAAATTGGATCACCAGTGCCTCCTTGGTTGGTTCATCAGGTGCTTTCATGCTAAAGAATGGTAGAAACATCACTACCAGGAGGATAGCATGAAAAGTGACGGAAAAAGCCCTGCCACGATTGCGGCTTACTTTTTCGGTGCGAGATTTACGGGATTTGTACATCGGCATATCAACACAATAAACGATCTAAAAAGGGCACTATTGTAAGGCTTTTCCCTGATATCCCTTAACAAAAAGCAAAAAACCCCGGAATCTTAAAGAATCCCGGGGCTCCGATAATAAAAAAATCTAATGCCTAATAGTGTGTGGAAAGGTTATAAAACTCTTTCCAGGTGGGAATGCAAACTTCCAGTTATTGAATGATGAACTTTTGCATTCCTCCCTCCATTTTGATAAAATACAATCCCGGAGGAAGCCCGTTGATTTCCGCATGATCAGCATTAAAACCATGGGAAACCAGTTTTCCTGAAGCATCAAAAATGCCATAGGAAATAACTTCTTTTCCGAAATAGAGACTACCGCTTGAGATGGGATTAGGGTATACCGCCGCCATCTCAGCTTCTTCAATTTCATGCGATGCTGTGATGAAATTGACAAGAACTGGATTGTCTTTAAAATTTGCACCTGAGGAAGCAGGAGAAACATCTACAGGCTTGAAATCAGGTGTGGTTGATGATGCCAGCGGATTAATCAAAACAGTTCCTGTAGTAAAAGGAACAGGATCAATGTTGTTGGCTAATGCACCGCTTCCCCGCAGACATTCATCAAGTGCATTTAGTTTAGCTGCTGAACCTGCCGCACGGGCCACTTCTATAAAACCGTTTGCAGTTGTATCTGTAGTGCTTGTGAAAGCTGAGGCTGTATTGACGATCAGGTTATTGGCAAATGAAATCTGATGTGTAGTGACATCTACAGGGGTTGATGGAGTGACCAGGGATAAAGCAGCTAGGCAATTTGTATTGCGAACACAACTATCTCCATCGATCATGAGGAAATTCCTGTATCCCATGAAGATACTATTGACAATACGCAGACTTGAATTTCTACGGATACGTGCTCCCCTACGAAAAGCCGCTTTGGTAGTCGAATTCATTTCTGAATACTTAGCTCCAACTGGTACTGGCCCCACCATCGTAAAGTTTGAAAATACAGCATTGGTATATGGTTTAACATTCGCTGTTCCAGATGCTTCATTGTCACTTTCAAAACCTTCAGATGTTGAGCTTCCGGATGGTAATGTATAGGTCAAATCATAGAGCGAGGTATCACGAATAGCAATACCAAACTGATTAATACCCCCATAACCATTATCCGTATCAAAGTCATCGTCAGTTCCTTTGTAGGCAATGAGATATTTGCTGTTGACAGATCCACCAAACCATTCGAAGGAATCATCCCCAGAAAAGGAAATCTGAATGTGATTGATTTGTGTTCCTGAACCAACTGCGCCAAGTGTCAGACCGTTGATCTCTTTGTTCGTTTCAAATGCAACCCCAGGATATTCAATGCGCAAATAAGAAATGCTGCCAGAGTTATCATTCGGATCATTTCCACCAAACCTTGCCAGGTTGGCATCAAAACTTACGTTGTTAAATCCTTCCATCTGGACGCTATAATCTGGTTCAGAAGAAAGGTTGTGGATGGCACGACCTGCAATTAATACTCCACCAAAATCTCCACGGTTACGCTGTCCAACAGGTTTAGCAGATGTGATGACTACAGGTTCAGTTTCTGTGCCCTCAATTTCAATATCACCTCCACGTTCTACGACGATGGTGCCATAGTTTTTTGGATTGGAATTAAGATCAGCTGTTGCACGAATAATAGTTCCGGCAGGTATTACAAGCTTTCCACCACTTCTGACAACAATCAACCCACTGAGTGCATACACCTTTGATGGATCAAGAGTGAGCGTTGTAGTGATGTTTTTCTCACCAGGTATAGGAAGGGAAGCATCCATTCCATTCAGCGTTGTCAAATCAGTGGGATCTGGGTAAGCTGTATTTTGTGGATCAAAGTTGGTCCAACTCTGTGTCCAGTCTTCTGAAGGATTGTCGGAGAGCGCGCCTACATACGTCACCTGGTCCAATGTGAAATTAGTTTGTGCAGGGAGTTGTTGTGTGCCAAGGATACATAAAAAGGTCAATGCAATAAGTACACTTTTTTTCATTTTCAGGTAATTTAGATTTAGCATAGAGAAATTGGTTTGAACAGTACTGGTGTGGAAAACTTCCACGGAATCAATTTGCATTAGAAGAAATTATGTATCGGTTAAATAATTAAAAGGTAAAGGTCAATGCCAGGTTGCCAGTTAATCCAGCATTGTAGATGTACATCAACCTATCATTTGGTCCGGTCGGTGCTGAAGTTTCGGTATACTTTCCATCCTGGTTGGCATCCTGATAATAAATCAGGTCATTGTGCAAAATGTCACCAAGTGTAAACTTGATATTTAATGCCCCTATCGTTTTGGCAACCTGTGCATCGATGATTGAACGTGGTGCTTCGAATATATCCTGGCGAGTATCTCCGAAAGTCGGATCAACGCCTACATAAGCAATACGTCTTCCGACCTGGTTGAATGCAATATTTGCGGACCAACCATTATCCCTGTTTTCATATTGTAGCCTGGCATTGATGATGTAAGGAGACTGCCCTTGTAAAGGACGACCTGCTTTCGCTTGCGACCCTTCTTTAAATTCAAGAGTGGATTTGATGAGTGAAAAATTTCCATACACAGCCACATCCTTAAAGAAGCCGCCAAGCCTGATAAAGTCAAGACGTTTTTTTAGCTCCACTTCAAGACCATAGATCTCAGCCGATTTTTCATTCTGGTAGGTAAATGTGGTAAAGGGCTGAGATACATCAAGGCTTAATTCAATCGGGTTGTCAATATGTTTGTAAAAACCTCCAAGAGAAATCATCTGGCTTCCATCAGGATAAATTTCATAACGGAAATCAACATTCTTCAAATCAGCAATGACAAGTGTTGGAAGTCCTCTGATTTCAGCATTTTTATCAAAGTTGTAAAATGAAAATGGTGCTAATTCGCGAAATTCAGGACGGTTGACCGAGGAGAAATAGCTCGCCCGGATATTAGTCTTTTCATTTAAGTAGTAGGTTAGATTGATGGAAGGCAGGATCGAGGTTTCATTGATCTTAGCAATGGATTGATTGGTCTTATTGTTGTCAACTGCCAAATCAAAATCTTCAACACGAATACCGTACAATGCTTTTAGCTTGCCACCAAACACCTGGTTGGCAGAAAGATAAACTGCACGCGTGTCAGCTTCTCCAGTATAATAGGCAAGGTCAACTGATGTCTTTTCAACGAGATAAAGTCTGGAGGCATCTATGTTATTCTGGCCAAGGTCAATGACAGGATCTAGGGTGAGTTCATCAGGTGCGCCTTTGTACACAAAATTCCTTGACCCAAATTCCCTTTCTCGATGTTGCAGAAATCCACCGAGTTTGATTTCGGTACGCAGCGATGTATTTGTGAATTTCTTGGCCAGTTCGAGATTGCCCCCGGTCAATTGTTCATCTACAGCAGAATAAAAACGACCGGAGCTACTGTTGAAAAAATCTCCAATCGTCAGCCTATAATTTGGAAAATCAGGTGTAGCTGTATACCCTGCGATTCTGTAATCAGGAATATCGCGGTTGACTGTGGAATAACTAATGGAAGCATTGACTGTCAAAAGACTGTCACGGATCAATTGCTTAAAAGAAATAATTCCGTTATACAATTGATTAGTCGTAAGAATATTTGCAGTATTCTGAACTGTAAGGGCATCACTGAAATTGCCCGTGCCTGTACGATATACATAGTTGAAATCGCTGGTGGAGTTGAGCAGGTTATGAAAACTGACTTGTGTTTTCGGGCCTACATAATTTAAATTGAGGATTCCTCCTGTGTTAATGTTGCGAAGACTGGTAAAGTCATGAAAGTTGGACACCTGGCCTGAACCATCATACGTATTGATTTCGCTGTCGGTAGCCTTGAGGGTGTTGGCATAATTTAAAGCCAGGATCACACCTAAGTTTCCTGAATTACCAACGCGTAGTGGAAAACCTAGTGAATAACCAAACCGTCCATTAGGCCCTGGATTACGTACCGAATAGGCCCAATCGTTGTTGAATGTTTTGCTGATTTCAGCAAATTGTTCTTTCTCCTGGCTTGTAGGCGTTGAGGAAGCAGGACGAAGTCCATTTTCTTCAAATTCAGGAATACCTCTTTCATCAGCATTGATATTCAATCCTTCGCCTTGATACAATTTGACCTGGTTAAAATTTTTGTTGGTCGTCAATGAATGATACTGACCACCAATAGAAATAGATTGAGTCAATTTATCCGGTACAGACTTCGTATTGATTTTGATGACACCACCCCCGAAGTCACCAGTTAAATCAGGGGATCCTGATTTAAGGATCATAAGATTGTCTATGAGGCTGGCAGGAATGACATCAAATGCGAATGCTTTACGATCTGATTCAGTAGATGACATAAACGAACCATCCAGGTATCCTGCATTGTATCGGTCGTTCATCCCACGGATGATCACAAACTTTCCATCCTGGATAGAAGCACCCGTAACACGTTTGAGAATATCACCTACTGTACGATCCGGTGAACGACGTACTTCAGCAGCCGTAATACCACTGGCTACTAATGAGGCTTTCTTCAGTTCCAGGTTCATCCCTACTTCTCCTGATCGTTCCACCTTGCCAACAACTACTACTTCTTGCAGAGCTAAGTCCTCAACCTCCATAGCGTATTCTACTTTCACTACATCATTTGCTTTTACTTCAATAGGCATGGAAGCTGGCGTATAACCGATGTATTTGAGAGAGAGAGTATAGTTGCCGGGAGCAACGGTTAATCTGAAATTACCTTCGATATCAGTTGTTGTTCCCTTATCTGTACCTTCCAGCTGAACTACAGCGCCAATGATCGTTTCACCGGTCGCTTTATCCAATAATCTGCCGGAGATAATCCCGCTCGTTTCAGCTTTCAAGAAACAACTCCACAAAATCAATCCTATCAAAAGTAATCCTCTGGTCGCTATCGTGGCTAACCGGATTGGTTGAATACTCATGTTTTCAAAAAGTTTAAATGCATTAGAATTTATAAACAGTAAGTCAGGAAAAAGTAAAAATTCAATAAAACCAACTGTTGTTCGATTACCCTTACCTCCTAAGGCAGGGCCGTTGATTTCATTGATTATTTTCAAACTCCTTTACCTTTGTAGGGATCCTTTATCCTTTAATAAAAGATGTCCTGCTATGAAATGCCTTAATCAAAGCAGGATGTATTTCACGCCGCAAAGTTACCGTGGTCATTTGCGGACACTTGCATTTTCATGTTCAAGATTTCGTTAATTCGATCACGCGATTTGAAGCATGTTTTTACAAATACTTTACACGTTTTGAGCCTTCGTTCGCAACCCCTTGAAGACTGGTGAATACTCTTTACATTTGATTTACTTTGCAGGATGGAAAATCAAATGGCAGGATACATTGAAAAGCGGTGTAATGAATTCATAAAGCCTTTCTTGAAGGAATCTTGTGATATTTGCACATGCTCAATTCACAACCTGCCTCCCACAACCCCCTTATTGCAATCTCCCTGGATATGACGGATCATAAAATCAAAGTGCTTATTGTTGATGACGAACCTGATATTCTCGAGTTCCTGGATTACAACCTTTCCCGCAACGGGTTTGACACCATACAGGCATCCAATGGAAAGGATGCGATAAAGCTCGCGGACCAGGATGCACCTGATTTGATCCTATTGGACATCATGATGCCTGAGATGGATGGTGTAGAGACTTGCTATGAACTCCGTAAGAATCCAAAACTCAAGGATACAATCATAGCCTTCCTCACAGCGAGAAGTGAAGAATACAGTGAGATTGCAGGGCTTGAAGCCGGTGCGGATGATTATATTCAGAAGCCTATTCGTCCGCGATTACTTTTGACTCGTATCAAAGCTTTGATGCGCAGAAAAGAATCCTCACGGACATCTGGATCAAGTCCTTCTCAGATTCTTGATTTTGGTGCGCTTAAAATTGATCCCAGAAGTTACCAGGCTACAATTGATGATGAAATCATAACGTTGGCGAAAAAAGAATTTGAAGTCCTCATGCTTCTCGCTTCACAACCCGGAAAGGTTTTTACACGTGAAGAGATGTTTCATAAGGTATGGGGTTACTCTGTTCCTATCGTCAGCCGCACGATCGATGTGCACATCTCTAAACTCAGAGAGAAAGTGGGCGATCGGTTTATCAAGACGCTAAAGGGTGTGGGGTATAAGTTGGAAGTGGAGTGAGCGGTGAGCGGTGAGCGGTGAGCAGTGAGCGGTGAGCGGTGAGTTGTCGTCAGACGTGAGTCGTGAGTCGTGAGTAAATAATATTTCTTACTTCAACTTGGCTACTTGTATTGAGCGTAGTCGAAGTATTGGATATTGATTCCATATCTTTTCAATTGACATTGAGAAATCAAAAGCCTGAAGGGCTTCAACTACATTAACCCCGGGCCGCGCCCGGGGTGTTTCAATGCAGGATCACTCCGACCCCGAAGGGGTCATACATAGATGCTCTCAATAAATCTCACCCCCGGCCCTTCTTTTTTTTTAAGTCTAACAAATAGAAATAACTCCAATTGGAAGAGAGGGGAGTTCCTTTGTCGACAGTTCCCCTCTCTTTTATGAAAATCATATTGCTTAAGCAAAAGCATATATAAGAGAGGGGCCAGGGGTGAGTTGTACAATAATCCTTGGTACAAGTGTATATTATACATAACACTTCGTTTCCATACGAGTTTTATTTCTATCGGAAGATGCTCCGCATTTTATTTAATAAAATCAAAACACTATTTTGATTCTCGATCCACTGATCCGGATCATCCGATTGACAACCTTTTCTCAACTCAAAAATCAATGCATTCATGGGTATCGAAACGAAAAACGTAAGGAATATTGTTTTGCTCGGCCATAGCGGCTCCGGAAAAACACTTTTTGTCGAAAGCATGCTGTTTGAATCCGGAGCCATCAATCGCAGAGGTACCATCGAAGGACAAAACACTGCATCCGACTATACCAAAATCGAACAAGAAAGAGGAAACTCGCTCTTTAGTGCACTCATGCACGTAGAGTGGCGCGGAAATAAAATAAATATCATTGACACTCCAGGATATGATGACTTCGTAGGTGAGGTCGTCTCTTCACTCAAAGTAGCGGACACAGCAATCATGCTGGTGAATGCAGCGAGTGGTGTAGAAGTAGGTACAGAATTACTCTGGGAATACATCGAACAATTCGGCACACCTTGCCTCTTTGTGATCAATCAAATCGATCACGAAAAAGCAAACTTTGATAGCACCCTTGAACAAATCAAATCAAGGTTTGGACCAAAAGCAATCCCTTTTCAATATCCCTTGCAGACAGGAAGCGGGTTTAATACCATCGTTGATGCATTACGCATGATCATGTATGTCTTCCCCAAAGACGGAGGCAAACCTGAGAAAAAACCAATTCCCGAAAGTGAAGTGGGCCGCGCACAAGCTTTACATCAGGTTCTGGTAGAAGCTGCTGCTGAAAATGATGAAAGCCTTATGGAAAAATATTTCGATGAGGGCAACCTGAACGAAACAGAACTCGCACAAGGGCTGAACATCGCTTTGGCCAAACAACAAATCTTTCCTGTTTTCTGTGCATCGGGTAAACTCAATATGGGAAGCGGACGTATCATGGGCTTTATTAACGATATAGCACCATCACCTATAGAACGTCCTCACCCTAAAGGCACAAAAGGTGATATTATCAAGCCTGATCCATCCGGACCTACAAGAATCTTTATTTATAAGACGATCTCCGAACCTCAGGTCGGAAATGTTTCATACTTCAAAGTTTATTCAGGCACCTTGAAACAAGGCGATGACCTGATCAACTTGTCCAATAGCGGCCATGAACGCATCAGCCAGATCTTTGTCTCTGAAGGCAAAAACAGGGAAGCTGTCAACGAACTGAAAGCAGGTGATCTGGGTGTAACCGTAAAACTTAAGGAAAGTCACACAAATAATACACTGGCTGCGAAAGGTGTGGAATCCGCCATTGAACCCATCCAATTCCCACAACCACGTGTACGTGTTGCTGTGTCTCCTCCAAATAAAGCAGATGTTGAAAAGCTGGCGAAAGCCCTTCACATCATCCATGAAGAAGACCCCACCCTTTCGATGGAACATTCCACCGAACTTAAACAAATGTTACTCTACGGACAAGGACAATTACATCTTGACCTGATCAGGTACCGTGTTGAAAAGTTGTACGGCGTGTCTATGAATTTTGACAAACCCAAAATTCCATATCGCGAGACGATCACTAAAGTTGCCAATGAAGTCTATCGGCATAAAAAGCAAACCGGTGGTGCAGGACAGTTTGCCGAAGTACACATGCGTATCGAACCTTATCATGAAGGAATGAAAGAACCAGATGGATTGACTGTACGTAATCGTGAATACGAACATCTACCGTGGGGCGGAACACTTGCCTTCTATTGGTGTATTGTTGGAGGATCTATTGATTCGAAATTCAGCAACGCTATCAAAAAAGGTGTGATGAACAAGATGACAGAAGGCCCATTGACAGGTTCGCATTGTCGCGACATTCGTGTATGTATCTATGATGGAAAAATGCACCCTGTTGATTCAAACGATATGGCATTCCAACTTGCCGGAACCATGGCTTTCAAGACAGCCTTCCAACATGCCGGACCGCAATTGCTTGAACCTATCTACGATCTGTCCATTCTCTGTGCAGATGATGTGATGGGTGATGTGATGGGTGACTTGCAGACAAGGAGAGCAATTATCATGGGTATGGAGCGTGAAGGACATTATCAAAAAATTCTCGCTCGTGTTCCATTAGCAGAGTTACATGATTATTCTTCTACGCTTCGTTCACTCACGCAAGGCAAAGCCAAATTTTCCATGAAGCTTGCCGACTATCAGCAAGTGCCATCCGAGCTCCAGCAGAAACTGGTTTCGGAGTACCAGGCGCATGCGCATGATGAACATTGAGCAGAGGGTAGCCTGCAGTCCAAAGACTGCACTTGGCTTTTCGTCAGACGTGAGTCGTGAGTCGAAAGAAAGTATTGTAATAAGTTTACTATGTGTGCGCAAACAGAATTCCCAATTCCACTGAAAGCTGATAGCTAATTTCTGGAAGCTGGTAGCTGGAAGCTGGAAGCAGTATCGCTGACAGCTGATAGCTGATAGCTGACAGCTTAGATTAAATGGTTTGTTAACCCGACCAACAACTTGATGCGGATTATTCTGTTCTCTACCTTTGGAGAAAATTTTGTGACTATGAAATGGGTTTCTGCTTTAAGCCTGGTTGTTACTTTGTTTGTTACAGGAATTGCTCAGGAAAAAGACATTGAGGTCTTTGAAAAAAAGGAAGGCAATAAGAATATTGTCATGGCCCGGAACACAGGGAAAGTACCCTATCTGGTCACCATCAAGATCAATGCGACAGGAATGGATGTGACACCCGGAGTAGCTGTTGAAGCGGTAGTACCGGCTGGTTACATGAAAGAAATGGCTACAATCGTCCCACGGCCCGGAGAAAGTTGGTCTTATGGTTATGATGTCTCCTACATGGAGCATACCGGCCAAACACAAAAAACCACATCCCCTCCTCCAACGCAGACAAAACAAACAGCACCAACTGCTAATAAAGCTGCAGTTGAAAATCCTAAAGAAACAGTTGCCGTTCCTAAGGCAACCCTTTCTACCGCTCCAATCATCGTTTACACACAAAACGGTTGTGGCCGTTGCTCCTTTGTCAAAAAAGAATTAACCGCCAAAGGCATCACTTACGAAGAAGTGGATGTGAACAGCGGCTCCCCCGATGCGACCAATATGTGGAAGCAATTACGTGATGGTGGATTTACAGGAGACAGCGTCACTATGCCTGTAGTGAAAGTCAATGGTCAGCTACATTACAATATCAAAGATCTGTCGGGGTTTGTCAGCGGACTTAAGTGAGCAGTGAGCAGTGAGTGGTGAGTGGTGAGTGGGATTTTCGTCAGACGTGAGTCGTCAGGCGTGAGATTTGATTTTACTTCTCCAAATTTTCTCCTTGATTATTTTGTAAGACTTGTTCAGACTGCTAAAGCTCCACTGAGAGCTGAGAGCTCAATTCTGGAAGCTGGTAGCTGGTAGCCGGTAGCTTAGAATGTAAGATCCACGATCCTCAGCCTTCTATGATCCCCCATCCGATACTTTATCGGACCCCAGAGCATCCGAATTCCAGTACCAACAGCAAAGTTGACAAGGCCCCATTGCATACCACCTTCGGAAAATTGTGGTTCGCCACCGATGGTGTACCATACATCTGTAAAAAACATAGTAATGCCTCCAACCTGGAGGGCACCTCCAAGAATGTTAGCGATGGCGCGTTGTTTTTTGAGTTTGATGCGGGTGATGTCTTTGATGGCCACCCACGAATTGCCAACCATGATCAACTGACCATTTGCATCCATGTCAAGGATCTGACGGGTGTACCAACCAGAATCATCATCAGCCAACTGAAAAGTTATTTCCTCATACATGGCAATTTTAAGAGTCTTTGGATTGCCTGCTTTTTCGATCTGAAGATACTTTTGCGATGATAGAGGTCCCAGGAAGAGCAAGAGGAAGGATATGGAAATGCATAGCCGTTGCATACTATGCTTTGCTGCCGGTTTCGGTGACGGATGGATCAGGAGTAAGTGTTTTTAACCAACGTTTCAACGCTTCATTGATGCTCTTTTGTATAGTAGCCTGGTCCAATATCTCCGTACCTGAGTAGATTAATGCCAAATGAAAGTATTTTCCGGGCGGAAGGTTATCATAAAGATCTGGCTTATT
>DASXWI010000319.1:0-13549 GCA_036503755.1 Saprospiraceae bacterium
AATCTTGCTTTTGTAACCTGTCTGCTATATTCATATTCACTTATTGTAGCAGTAGTATCTAGTATAAAGCCAGCTGGGTTAAACCATGTATATCCTGTTGATTTGTTTGTATCATCTTTCACATGCATCAACCATGGTTGATTAGGGGATAGAGATCTTTCTTCCGGATTAGTTCGGATATATCTGTAGATGCGTTCTTGTTCTCGTCCTTTCGTTAATTGCACAGGAGTTTTTGAGCTTTCTCCATTCCATGCCCACAGATCATAGCGGTCATATAGAATGAGTGACTGATCCTCTTTTACCCATCCTGCTTGTCCATAACTATTCGGATAATTAGGCACATCATTCTCTTCATTATAAAATGAAGGCATGTCTGTCCGCTTCATCAGGGAGAATGTCCCTGAAGCAAGTTGATACGTCCACCATGTGCTATCTATATCACTATAACCATAAGCGAAGGTATTGCCTGGAGAAATTCTCGGATTGGTGAGCATGCCTTTGCGGATAGGAATCACAGCACCTGTAAGTAGATCGACTTTAGCCAGGTCTTTACGTGCATCACCGGTCCATGTAGATTCCTTACGGTAAGGTTTTTCAGTATATACCAACACATAACGGCCTGTTCGCTCTGCGCTGAACACTACAGACTCCCATGTAGGTGAGCTCACCGGTATATGTTGACGTGCTTGTGTGTCATATACATATGTGTATGACCGCTTTTCTTCATTTGGCTTTCTTACATTTTGGGCTGGATACACATCAGGATCTTCTGTTGACCAGATTTCAACATCCACGATTTCATCTTCTAGCAGGGTAGTGTCTTTGATCAAAGGCATCGCCGCACGACCATAAAAAAGATATTTTCCATCCTCGCTCCAGGTTAGGTCAGCATGCTGACTTACAAGAGGAAGAGTGCTTTTATTTTGTGCAGCTATACTTTGTGCCGAATCCGTCCTGAAATCATAATAAAACAATTGCCATGGTTGCACTTGAGCTTTTGTGGTGTCATAGTTGCCAAGAAATGCAATTTGGTTACCATCCGGAGCAAGTGATGGTTTTAAATATTCAGCTTTTTGTTTTTTAATAAACTTCCATTCGAAGTCTGACCAATACGCAACACCAGCGATTTCAGAGGAATCTCTTGATGCCGTCAATGCAACAAGCATCGTTGCTTTTTCTGCCCAGGCATATTCCTTGACATTCATCAAGGTATCCTCACGACCGGTTGACAATTGCCTAACAACAAGGTTGACAATTTCCTTCTTTGACTTTTTCTTTTCTTTAGTGGTGTCCTTAGGCATGGCGGTATCTTTTAAGCTATAGGCCAACCAATCCCCTTTTTTTGCCGGGTATTTATATTCCGTCACATTCGGAATGCGTACCATTTCATTTGCATTGCCACTCGTAATAAACAGTGTGTCGCTGGGCCATTCCTTTTTATCTACCTTTTTACGTTCCAGGTTACGCAGGCTGTCGCGATGTGGGGTGATTAACCCAAAAATGAACTTCCCGTTGTAATCAATGTTTGACTTGCTGACACGGGCAATATGGTTTGTCGTTTTAGTGAGGGTATTGTAAATATTCAATACCGGGTCCCCTTCACCAGGTACTACCCTGTATGCAACAAGAGCGCCATCAGCGGAAATCTGTTGATCCTGTATCTTGTTCCAGATCAGGAAATCAGGGTGGTCAAGCATTTTAAGCGCAGTACCTTGTGCGACCAGGCCTTGCGTTAATAAGATGCAAAAGAAAGAGAGCATGCAGGATTTCATCATAGCTTACTAGAAAAACAGGTGAACGTCAGCAACAGAATTTTATGGAACTTTAAGCCACAAAGTAAAAAGATTTGAAGCTATGTTAAGAATCGCTATGATTGCTCATGACGGAAAGAAGGCGGACCTCGTCTCTTTCCTGCTGCATAACAAAGAGTTGTTTAAGAATGCGGAGTTGATTGCTACTGCCACCACCGGTTCTTTTTTGGAAAAAGCAGGCTTCAAGGTGAGAAAAGTGCTGTCCGGGCCAAGCGGTGGTGATGCGCAGATTGGTGCGGGGGTAGCCAATGGAGAAATAGATTTTGTCTTCTTCTTTCGCGACCCACTAGGCAAGCATCCGCATGAGCCAGATGTACAGATGCTCATGCGCCTGTGTGATGTGCACAATATTCCATTAGCGACCAACCCCTCTTCTGCAGAATATCTTTTAAAAGGCATGATTGCCGACGAGGATACCGATATATGACGGATGAGGATTTTAAAAACGTTTGTGATAATATTCCCAAAGAACCCGGAGTCTACCGGTTTCTCAATGCGGAAGGTGTAGTTATTTATGTTGGCAAAGCCAAAAGCCTTCGCAACAGGCTCTCTTCTTATTTCGGGGAAAAGAAAAACCAATATTTCAAAACACGGACCATGGTCCGTAATGCCCATCAATTTGAATTTACAATTGTAGAAAGTGAGCAGGATGCACTTCTTCTTGAAAATACACTCATCAAGCAGATACAGCCTCGATACAACGTTAATTTGAAGGATGATAAATCCTATACGTTTATCTGCATAAAAAATGAACGATTCCCCAGAGTTTTTTTGACCCGTCGAGTTATTCGTGATGGTTCAACTTATTTTGGACCGTATACTTCAAAAGCTAAAGTCAAAGAGATTCTCGAAATAGTGAAAAAACTTTTTCCGCTTCGTACTTGCCCGCTTCTCCTTACTCCTCAACCAATCGCCGCAAAGAAGTATAAGGTCTGTCTCGAGTATCACATCAAGAATTGCCTCGGCCCATGCGAAGGCCTGGAAACGGAGGAATCGTATAATGCAAGGGTAGAACAAGTACGGAATATTTTGAAAGGTCATTTCAGGGATGTGATCGCTCACCTCAAGAGGCAAATGGAAACGCATGCGGTTGAAATGGAGTTTGAAAAAGCTCAACAAATCAAAGAGAAGCTAACATTGTTTGAAGATTACCAGGCAAGATCTACTGTGGTGAGTCATTTGGATCGTGACCTGGATGTATTCAGCATCGCGACAGATGAAAACCATGCCTATGTTAATTATTTAAAAGTTGTGCAGGGCGCGATTATTAATAGCTATACACAAGAGCTTCAGAAAAACCTGAATGAAGATGAGCAGGAGTTACTGGCCTTCACGATCGATCGCTTAAGAGAGAAATTCAACAGCATTACTGAAGAGATTGTCGTTCCGTTTAAAGTGGAGTTGGTCGAACAAGGCATTACACAAACTGTCCCTCAGCGAGGAGAGAAGAAAGAGCTGCTTGATCTGTCATTAAAGAATGTCAGGTACTTCCTGTTGCAAAAACAAAAGGAAAAGCTGAAGCACCAGCAAAAGCAAACACCTTCTGAGCGGATCCTGAAAACATTGCAAGCAGATTTGAGGATGAATACGCTGCCTATGCATATTGAGTGTTTTGACAACAGCAATATTCATGGGACAAACCCGGTGGCTTCATGTGTAGTATTCCGGAATGCAAAGCCTGCTAAACGTGACTATCGTCATTTTCATGTAAAGACAGTCGAGGGCCCGGATGATTTCGCGTCCATGCGGGAGATTGTAGAGCGCAGATATAAACGTATGTTAGAAGAAAATCAACCTTTACCAGATCTTGTCGTCATCGATGGAGGTAAAGGCCAACTCAGCGCTGCAATGGAAGCAATTGATGCATTAGCCATCAGAGAAAAATTTACAGTTGTAGGCATCGCAAAGAAATTGGAGGAAATTTATTTTCCAGGTGACAGCATTCCACTCTACATCGATAAGAAATCCGAATCGCTGAGATTGATCCAACAGATCCGTAACGAAGCGCACCGCTTTGCCATCACCTTCCATCGCAACACGCGTAGCAAAGCATTCACCAACACAGAGTTGACAGGTATCAAAGGAGTAGGAGAGAAGACTGCAGAGAAATTGTTGAAGCACTTTGGATCGGTAAAGAAATTGAAGGAAGCCAGTTTAGACGATATTGTCAAGATTGTAGGTCAATCCGTGGCAGAGAAGCTTTTGGCTTCACCAGGATTTGAGAAACCCTCTTCACCCCCTTCGCCCACTTCACCCCCTACCCCCTGAAAGGGGGCGGTGATTAGAAGTTTAGATTCAGCATGAAGGCTAAACACATAGGCTGGCGGAGAAAACTCCATCCAGTGGCGCTCTTCCTTCGGAAGAATTGCCAATTGCATAATAAGAAGAAAGATCAAACCTCACGACTCACGTCTCACGCCTGACGATTCACTCTTCAATTTTCACTCTTCACTTTTCACTTCCTATGGAAACCATCTCCTTCTCCACTGCATCATGCAAGAAGCGTCCCATCTCTAATACCTGTGCTACCGTAGCCGGACCTTCGTGACGTTTCATGATTTTTCCTTTGCCATCTATGAAAAGTAGAGTGGGGAACGTAGTGATGCCATAACGATCAGCGATTTCAGTTTCGTGGTAGGTGCCGTCGGCGTTGATTTTGTAATTGATAAAATTATGATTGAAGTAGGACGCAAGATCATCCTGGGTATAGACATATTGATCCATTCTCGTACATGTCTCGATCCATGGTGCATAGAAATAAAGAAAAATTGGCTTTTTCATCAGGTCTGCAAATTCAAGCAAATGTCCCAGGCTGGCACAATCAGCAAACTGAACATCCATCGAGCAGGATGCAGGCCTGACCATTACTTTCATATAAGGTTTAGGAGAACAGCAGAGAAAGGCACAAAGCGTGACTCCCGCGAGAAGCGATTTGGAAGATAAGATCATATGTCGTTCAGCTAGTAAGCGTTACTCACCGGATGCAAAACACATGCCAAAAAATTTTAATATGAAAATCAGATTCCAGAAAGCAAATCAGGCAGACTTTCTGGATCCACAAGCGCTCCCATCGCTATGAAATAGGGATTAAGCAAATCAGGCTTATTGTACACAAGGGGCTGAAGCGAAGGATATTGTAGTATGCTACCGCCAGCTTCTTCAAGTATACATTGCGCGGCAGCCGTGTCCCATTCCATAGTCGGGGCCAACCTGGGATAAAAATCTGCCTGCCCTTCAGCGATCAGCAGAAATTTCAGAGAACTACCAGCAGAAACAATCTCTGGAGCATTCATCCCGGCAATAATCTTTTCCGTCAGGGAATCACGATGGCTGCGCGAAGCAACCACTTTGAGCTCCAAATCCATAAGGTTAAAAGGGTTGGTCCGGAGAATCGTTTTTGAGCCATCCGGTGCAATCCTGACTGCTCCATCTCCATAAAACGCTGCATAAGCCATTGATGTGCAAGGCACAAAAACAAAACCTCCTAATGGATGATGTCCTTCTACATAGGCAATGTTGATCGTAAATTCACCATTCCTTTTGATAAACTCCTTGGTGCCATCCAGCGGATCCACAAGGAAAAAGTGCTTGTACAATGCCCTTACTTCATAAAGCTCTTGCTTAGTCTCTTCTGAAATGACAGGGATATCAGGAAAATGATCCTTAAGCGCTTCGCAAATGATTTTGTTGGATAGCTTATCTGCTTCCGTAAGCGGACTATTATCTCCTTTTAACTCAGTCTGGAACCGGTCTTCATCCGCATAGATCTCAAGAATAGCTTTGCTTGCTTCTCGTAAGATGGGTAATAGAGTGTCTGTCATCATAAGCCTTGGGCTGGCCACAAGTTCAGAAAAATAATGGACAAGCTTTGGCACATGATTAGTAGTATCCTTACTACGTCCCACATTGACGAATCTATATATCTTTGAAAAATGCGAATAACCGATAGGGCTGCCATCCGTTTTTCTCCCCGAAACCTCTTCAAACGGAGTGCACCAATGTGGATAGGTTTCTTCCTTTTTACACAGACCCTGGTGTTTGGTCAACGGCCGCAATATCACATCACTGCAGACCTGGACACCATAGCGCATGTCCTCAATGGAGTCGTCGATTTTACCTACATCAATCAATCCGATAAGCCATTGGATAAAATTGGTATCCATCTATGGGCTCAAGCTTACAGTCAGAAGAATACAGCACTGGTAAAGCAAATGCTCAACATGGGAAGCCTGGATTTGTATAAAGCCCATCCTGATGAAATGGGAGGTTTTGAATATCTCTACTTTAGCTCAGTCAATCAAGCCATCGAATTTGTCCCTGATGAAGAGCATATTGATTTCGGATTTCTTGTATTGGAGCATCCTTTGGCACCGAAGGATACCATTACCTTTTCCTCCACTTTCCGGCTGAAAATACCTGTTACTTTTTCAAGAATGGGAAGGACAGGAGATAGTTATCAATTAACACAGTGGTATCCACATATAGCAGTTCTGGATGACCAAGGTTGGCATTTGATGCCTTACCTGGATTACGGAGAATACTTTAATGATTTTGCCGATTACGAAGTCACCTTGACGGTACCTCGTAGTTATACCATTGCTGGAACTGGCGTGGTAACATCTAAAGTTGAGCAGGATACTAATACTGTGTGGACATTTTCAGCCCACAACGTAATAGATTTTGCCTGGTTTGCTAGTCCGACCTATGTTCATCAAAAGACTTTAGTGGATGTTGGACGAGACCAACCAGTTGAGCTGAATATCTACACCGAACCTATTGATTCATCTTTATGGCAAAGAGCTATTGTATTTGGTGAGCGTGCATTGAAATTTTACAGCAATTGGCTTGGACCATATCCTTACCAACAAGTTTCCGTAGTATCCACTCCATTTGGTGCACCAGGTGGTATGGAGTACCCGATGGTGGGACAGATTGGCCCCGTTGCTGATTCAGCAGAATTGGATCTGGTGATTGCTCATGAGATCGGGCATACCTGGCTCTACGGCATATTGGCGAATAATGAACGGGCGCATTCATGGCTTGACGAAGGGTTAAACACTTTTATAGAGAATCAATACGCAAGAGTTTTCCGCCCATTCGATGATGAAAATTCAATACCACCGGCTTTTAAAACTTCAGGATCAATGAGTGAGGAGGATTTGTTAGAACACTCTTCACGATTTAACAATACACTTCAACCTCCGGAGGCAGACCCGGAGTACCAGCGTGGAAACCAATATTACCTCAGTGCATATTTCCTTGGGGCCCAGGGTCTCGAAATGATGAAGTCAATGCAAGGTGAAGAAATGATGAAAATGATGTTCCGGAAATATTATGAAGAACATCAGTTTACACATGTTTCACCAGCAGATATGCAATCATCTTTCGAGAAAGTGTGCGATTGTCAGCTTGATTGGTATTTTGATCAATGGATTCATCATGCGCATGAAGTGGATTACCGGATTGAAAAACTAAATGTGTCGAAAAAGGAAATTACAATTAGCAATCATGGTAACGCAAAGATTCCTGTCAGGATTAGTACCTATAATAATGGTCGGCGATTGATGGATCAATGGATCGATGGTTTTGACAAGACAAAGATTCTGCATATGGATGATCGCCTGGATGAGGTCCATATCTATGACCAATTCATGGGAATAAATAAAAGCCTCACGTCCAATGTGAAACCTTATAAACTGTTACCAAGGATCGGACTGTTACCTAAACTGGAAAGTTATGACGCTCCGACATTGAGCATTACACCTGTTTTTGGATACAACCTCACAGATGGTTTTATGCCAGGCGTTGCATTTACCTCAGGGTTGATACCTCAACAAAAATTTAAGTTTTTCATAGCACCCTTGTATGGACTGGAAAGCAAGAAGATCAGGGGCCATGCTACCTTGCGGTACATCAATGATTTCGAAAAAGGTCCTTTTGATAAATATCTATTGTCTTTTGGTTTTGATGATTTTGGTTATTACCTCGATACCGGGTATTATTTCCGTGATCATTATAGTAAATGGGAACCAACACTGGCGGTTCGTTTTAAACCAAATGAAAAACATACTCATTTTAACCAGTGGCTCAAATATCGGTATGTCCACATAAATCAGTTTTATGGTCAAGGCCTTAGTATTGAAGACGGCACTTACGAAGAGAAAAAACGGAATTATGGGGTGCATGAACTTTTATGGCAATTGCGATCCGATTATGTATTAAGGCCATTTGAAGCAACCGCTAATGTTCAAACAGGAAAAGGATTTACCAGGGTTAACCTGAGATATAAGCAACAATTTGTTGGAAGAACTAAACATCTGGGTACCTGGATTCAGGGTTATGCAGGTTGGTTACCGCAATATGGTCAACATGATGCAAGTGCACATTTCACATATACAGGCCAGGCTTCCAATGGGTATTATTCCAATGATTACATGTATGATCAATGGTTGGGTGGACGGAATGCTGAGAGTGGACTCTTTTCACAACAGATCTTTCAAAAAGATGCACATCTAAAAACATTATCAACCGAAGGACTTGGTGAGGATTGGATGGTAGGAGCCGGCATTAGTCATGCCTTTCCATTTCGATTTCTCCATATCTACATGGATGCTACAGTTTTCCCTTCGGCAGTTTCAGAAACGACTCAATTCAGCTACAGCGGTGGCGTTGCTATTGTGTTGGCGAAAGATGTATTTGAAATCTACTTGCCTTTACTTGAAAGCAAAGACATCAAAGAAAGTTTAAGTTATGAAGTCAGAGACGTGTGGTTTAAAAGGGTATCGTTCACAGCTAATGTTAAACTTGCAAATCCAGTCAACATCGCTGACCGAACTCAGCTAGGATATTAAGGATTTATCTGGTGATGTGCAGAGTAAAATGAATGCAAGATTAATCATGTTCATCATCCTCTTCCTCCTCAGCATGAACAAGCACTTCGCCTTCGCCTTCACCTACGCCTGTGCCTATCAAACGAAGTGTATTGACATTTTCCTTTTTAAGGAGATTCACTACGCGATAGATGTCTGCTGTAGTGACTTCAGCGATTCGGTCAGCCTCAGTATTGATGAGGTTTGCATCCCCAAGAGATTCATAATACCCTAGATTTGTTGCCTTGTGTGAAGCACTGACATTGCTGAAGCAAACGGTGCTTTCGTTTTTGTTCTTCAGTTTTTCAAGGATCGCATGCTGGATTTCGCTTTGTTGCAAAGAAGCTAATTCTTCCCACAAGTGAGTTTCCATTGCTTCCATGGTTACATCTTTTGCCGGTCTCAATTCCAGGATGAACAATCCTTTATCTTCAGAGCCAGTGATATAGGCATCCATATGCGCACATACCTTCAACACTTTCACCATGCGTTGATAAAAAATGGAGGATCGTCCAAGGCTCATCACATCACTTAATAGATCAAAGTTGTAATAGTCCTCACCATTCCTTCCATCCATCAACCAGGCCAGGTATAATACAGAAGAAGGATATTTGCCTTCGTCTACCAGTGTCCTCGCTTCAGTTTGTACCGGTTCTTCGGTACGAAGGTTTCTTGATATTGGTCTGGAGGGTATAGTATCAAATCTTTTCTTAACCAAAGCAAGTACTTCCGCAGGATCCATTGGCCCGGCAATAGAAAGTATTGCATTATTAGGTCCGTAGAAGGAAGTATAAAATTCCTGCACATCCTGAAGCTTTGCTTCTGCTATATGTTCGATCTGTTTTCCGATCGTCGGCCACCGGTAGGGATGTACTTTATAACACAAGTCCGATAACATGTGCCAAACCATTCCATAGGGTTGGTTGATGCAAGTCTCTTTGTATTCTTCGGTGACTACTTGCTGTTGGGTCTGAAGTGACTTCTGATTGATATTGAGGTACTGCATCCGGTCTGCTTCGAGCCAAAGCGCAGTCTCCAGATTGATGGCAGGCAGGGTGCAGTAAAAATTGGTGATATCGGCATTGGTATAGGCATTAGAGTCGCCCCCGGCCATCTGGATCGTTTCATCAAACGAATCGGCATGTTTTGAGCCCCCAAACATCAAGTGTTCAAATAAATGGGCAAATCCTGTTTTGTCGGGCGATTCATCCCTGGATCCCACCTTATACAGCAAATTGGTAGTAGCGAGCGGTGTATTGTGATCCTGGTGAATAATGACCGTCAGCCCGTTGTCCAGGATGTGTTTTTCAAAGTTTACCAATGCTGTGGTGGTTGTATGAGCCGCAAATTTAGGGAAAATTAGGAGGCAGGGGATAGGAAGCAGGAGGCAGGAAGTGGGAGTTTGTATAAAAATCCTATCTCCTATCTCCTGTTTCCTATCTCCTGTTTCCTATCTCCTATCTCCTATTTCCTATCTCCTATTTCCTATCTCCTGCCTCCTCTTTCCTTACCTTTAACCCATGCTAAATGGCAAAGCAAGGCACAGTCTGCGTTTTAACTGGTCAGCATCCGGGGATAAAAAAGTAAAGAATACTCCTTTGTCTGGATATGTCTCCGGCATCCCTCCATTCCTTCGGGGACCTTATTCAACTATGTATCTTGTTCGGCCATGGACGATCAGGCAGTACGCAGGATTTTCTACTGCCGAGGAAAGCAATGCCTTCTACAGAAGAAACCTGGCAGCCGGTCAAAAAGGCTTATCAGTTGCATTTGATCTTCCAACGCATCGTGGATATGATTCCGATCATCCGCGGGTAAAAGGGGATGTAGGAAAAGCTGGTGTCGCCATTGACACAGTAGAAGACATGAAAATTCTTTTTGATCAGATTCCCCTCGATCAAATGTCCGTCTCCATGACCATGAATGGCGCTGTCATTCCTATCATGGCTTTTTTTATCGTGACTGCAGAAGAACAGGGCGTCTCACCTTCAGAATTGACAGGTACAATTCAGAATGATATCCTCAAGGAATTCATGGTACGGAATACATACATCTATCCGCCAAAACCTTCGATGCGGATCGTTGGTGATATTTTTTCTTTCCTGGGTGAACATATGCCGAAATTCAATTCAATCAGCATCTCTGGCTACCATATGCATGAAGCCGGTGCCACGGCTGATCTCGAATTGGCTTACACACTTGCAGATGGTTGGGAATATCTCCGCACAGGCATTGCAGCAGGATTAGACATTGATGATTTCGCACCGCGACTTTCTTTTTTTTGGGGAATAGGTATGGATCATCTTACAGAAGTTGCTAAGATGCGTGCAGCCCGGGTGATATGGGCAGAGATTGTAAAAGGTTTTGGAGCGAAAGATCCTAAATCACTTGCCTTGCGCACACATTGCCAGACGAGTGGCTGGAGCCTTACCGCACAAGATCCTTACAATAATGTCGGGCGTACAACAATAGAAGCCATTTCTGCTGTTGTCGGTGGTACACAATCGTTACATACCAATGCACTTGATGAAGCCATGGCCTTGCCAACAGATCATAGTGCGGCTATCGCACGACAGACACAATTATTTCTTCAAAATGATGGGGGATTATGCAAGTTAGTAGATGCATATGGTGGCTCTGCTTATATCGAAGCGCTAACAGACGAACTTATTCATAAAGCATGGGACCATATTCGTGAAGTAGAAGAACTAGGCGGTATGGCAAAAGCGATGGAAACAAGTCTTCCGAAAATGCGCATTGAAGAAGCCGCTGCAAAGAGACAAGCCAGGATTGATTCAGGAAAAGATAAAATTGTGGGCATCAATATTTTTACGCCTGAAGAAGAAACAGAACTCCATCTATTGGAAGTTGACAATACAGCCGTGACTAATGCACAATTAGGTCGCTTGCAAGATGTGAAAGCCAAAAGGAACCAGGCTTTAGTCAAACAAGCATTGAATCAGTTAACTGAAGTAGCAAAAACAGGAAACGGAAATTTATTGGCAGCTGCAGTTGAAGCAGCCAGATATAGGGCTACCTTAGGGGAGATCAGTGATGCGATGGAAGTTGCTTTTGGCAGGTACAAAGCTTCCCCGGTGATGATCTCCGGCGTTTACGCTAAAGAAATCAGCATGAATGAATCTTTTCAGAAAGCAAGGGCACTTGCAGATGAGTTTGCAAAGAAAGCTGGACGACGTCCGAGAATCATGGTGGCCAAACTTGGGCAGGATGGTCACGATCGTGGTGCCAAAGTAATAGCTACGAGTTTTGCAGACCTGGGTTGGGATGTTGACATAGGCCCGCTTTTCCAAACACCCCAGGAAGCTGCCATGCAAGCTGCAGAGAATGATGTTCACATTCTTGGGATATCATCACTCGCTGCCGGCCACAAAGTTTTAGTACCTGAGACACTCAAAGCTCTTCAGGAAATCGGACGCAAGGATATTGGTGTTGTTGTTGGAGGGATTATACCCGCAGATGACCACGATTTTCTTTTCGCACAAGGCGTGATGTCCATTTTCGGCCCCGGCACAATTATCGCCGATGCCGCTATTCAGCTCTTAGACAAATTGCAAAAATCTTTAGTGTAGTTTACACCAGGACATTTGAAGTTTTCAGCTCCAAATCAATATTATAAATCTGTGACTACTTGCCGTACCACCAAAGGGCAGATTGTAGCTGCCATGATACATTAGTATCACCTTGAGAGGCAAAAAAATGGGCGACGGAAAATTTAGTTAAATGTGCTTTCAAAAGTCTGATAACCAGCTAGATACGGCAGTGTGGCACACCTAAGTGTGCCACACTGCCGTATCTAGCTGGTTATCAATGTCCTCAGGGCTGTTTTAACTAAATTTCGAAACACCTTTATTTTCGATGTAACCGCCATGAATAATTTTAATCAAAAAGCAGTTTATAGCTGCAAAGTATTATTCATAAAACAAATCCGCAGCAATCCCATCCGCAAAAAATAAAAACTCCGGTTTCAACCTCCAATTACCCTTTTCATTTCGCATCACTTGCCCTTTTTCTTCGAAAGGTCTTATCTGCTCTTCCAGGTAGGCAACATATTTTTCGCCAAGACTTGTAATTCGATAATGATCGATTCCTGCTGATGTACGCAGCCCCGTCATGACAATTTCATTATAGCGCTGGCTGTCCGTGAGAACTTCTTTTTCAAAAGGAATTTGACCTCCTTCAATGGATTCAACGTATTTGATATTATGCGCCACATTCCATTGCCGTGTTACACTATTAAAACTATGCGCAGATGGTCCAAGACCTAGGTAATGTTCGCCTGACCAATAACTCATGTTGTGCTTTGATTCATATCCAGGTTTTGCAAAATTGCTTACCTCATATTGCATGAACCCATTGGCCGCAAGCATCTCCTGAAGTATTGCATATTGACGATTACCTTGCTCATCATCTGGAGCTTCTGATTTTCCTTTGAGGATTTGTTGAAATAAAGCGGTGCCTTTCTCCACTGTCAAGGCATAACTGGAAATATGGGGTATCCCCGAATCTATGAGGCGTTGGATATTTGAAATCCAGTCTGCATCACTCAATCCTGGTCCTCCATAAATGAGGTCTGCAGTTATGTTTTCAATTCCTTCTTGTTGAACTATGGTAATGGCAGTTAATGCCTGGGCTGCATTATGGCTTCGATTCCAGTCTTGCAATATATTATCCTGAAATGCCTGTATCCCAATACTAAGCCTGTTGATGCCTGCATCTTTCCAGGCTGACACATTCTCTGGTGTGATATCATCAGGATTGGCCTCAAGTGTTTTTTCAATTTCATCAGACATTGTGAAGTGTTGCCTGATCGTGGCCAATATCAAACCAATATCTGAAACAGGTAGGGCA
>DASXWI010000320.1:0-1709 GCA_036503755.1 Saprospiraceae bacterium
ATGGTTCTCGTTTGCAGAGATGCTGATCTTTATTTTGGTACTGGCATTAGGATTGGCATATGCCTGGGTAAATGGTTTGTTGGATTGGGTTAAGCCAGATCAGAAGCCGTCAGATTTTAAATCTGTTGTGCCTAAGGATCTTTATGATAAGGTAAATGACCGCTACAAATAAATTGATCATTGTACATTGTTAATTGGTAACTAAAAATAATGGGGCTTTTAGATCATCGGTTTGAAAATGGGGGAGTAATCATAGCAAAAGCAGATGATCTGTTAAACTGGGCGCGACTTTCTTCGATGTGGCCCATGACCTTCGGGCTTGCTTGTTGTGCAATTGAATTTATGAGCACCGGAACAACGGTTTACGACATGGATCGGTTTGGAATGGCTCCGCGTTCCTCTCCGCGCCAGGCCGATGTAATGATAGTTGCAGGTACTGTTACCTTTAAAATGGCCGATCGGATCAAAAGATTGTATGAGCAAATGGCTGAGCCTCGCTATGTTATTTCCATGGGCTCATGTTCCAATTGTGGAGGGCCGTACTGGAAGCATGGCTATCATGTGGTAAAAGGAGTAGACAGGATTATTCCGGTTGATGTGTACGTTCCTGGCTGCCCACCAAGACCCGAAGCACTCATAGGCGGTTTTTTAAAGCTACAAGAGAAGATCAGAAATGAAAGTCTTGTAACACCTAAAGCAATCGAAAAACTTCTCGAAAAAGAAAAGCATCATGCTTGATTTCCAACAGCTCGTTGATATTGTAAAGAAAGTCGCGAATGACGTTCGCACGGATGAGAAGTCATCGCCAAAGGCAATCATTATTTCCGCTACTGAGTTAAAGAAAGTTTGCCTGGAGCTCTATCAAAATCAAGCAACTTATTGTGATATGCTTTCCTGTTTAACAGGTCTTGATAATGGTGTTGAAGCAAATACGCTTGAGTTAGCGTATAACCTTTATTCCATTCCGTTCAACCATCACCTGATGTTGAAAGTTGTAGTTCCAAGAGAAAATTCTGAAGTAGATACTGTCAGCGACATTTGGCGAACAGCCAACTGGCACGAACGCGAAACATCAGAGATGTTTGGAATAAAATTTATCGGCCATCCTGATCCAAGAAGATTACTCCTTCCTGCAGATTGGGAAGGCAACCCGTTAAGAAAAGATTATCAGCACCAGGAAAAATACCGAGACATCACCGTCAAATATTAATGCCAACCGATCAAATCCAATACAAATACAAACCAAGTAATTTGGTGGAGTCTGAACCAAACAAATTCAGAGAGGATGGATTGCGTTCGGAGGAAATGATTATCAACATTGGCCCCCAACACCCTTCCACGCACGGTGTGTTGAGGCTTGAGGTGTTGATGGATGGCGAGGTGATCAAAGACGTTGTTCCTCATCTGGGCTACCTTCATCGCTGTTTTGAAAAGCATGCTGAAAGCGTTCCATACAACCAGGTGATTCCTTACGTTGATCGCATGGATTATGTTGCTGCCATGAATTCAGAACACGTGTATGCCATGGGAGTAGAGCGTATGTTGGGAATTGCTGATCAGTTACCGAAACGTGTCGAGTACATCCGGGTATTGGTAGCAGAGCTTAACCGAATCGCTTCTCATTTTATTGGGATTGGCGCTTACGGGATGGACATTGGAGCATTTACTCCTTTCTTTTGGTTGATGCGTGATCGTGAGCATATTCTTCG
>DASXWI010000321.1:0-7817 GCA_036503755.1 Saprospiraceae bacterium
AATTACCAACTGAGCCAGCTCCAGCATTGGTTGGTCCTCAGGAGATTGTTTACCTTGGTTTGAATGATCCTTTGGATCTTCCTCCAGGTCAGAACATTACCTACGACTACGAATTTGACTATAGCTACCTACCTGTAGGTACTCCTGTTGAAGACGTTGATATTCGTTTTACTTGTACAGACCATACATTCACAGGTGACGTAAACGTTATCGTTTTCTCTCCAAGTGGAACACAGGTTGACGTATTTGAAGTAGGTGGTTGCGCTGGTGCATTCCCAATCGATACTTGGTTTGATGACGAAGGTGTAAATCCAGTAGACTGTAACGGTCTTGATTTACCACGTATCTTCCCTATCTACAATGCAGGTTTCAGCATTGCTCCTAACTTGTTCAACTTTGACGGTGAAGATGCATCTGGTATCTGGACCATTAGAGTATTTGATGATTTCCCAGTTCTTGATGGTGGTACCATCCAGAATGTTGGTATAGCAATTACGGTTAATCTTCCTGCTGTTGATCCTGCGGACAATTGCGGTGAAGTTGATCTTACTTACACTGACACAGAATCTGGCGATCCTTGCGAAGGTCTTATCATTACCCGTCATTGGGTAGCTACAGACCCATCAGGTAATGCAGCTTCTTGCGATCAGACGATTACTGTAGAGCCTTTGGTTCTTGATAGCATTCAGTGTCCTCCAGCTTATGTTGGTCATTGCGGTGATGATTCAAGTCCTGAAAACACAGGCTGGCCAACCGTTAACGGTAATGAAATTACCGATGAAGACAACGTATGTAACATCTTTGTTGGATACTGGGACAAACCACTTAATGACTGCGGTAACGGCGAGAAAATCGTTCGTACATGGACAGTACTTGACTGGTGTACACAAACAACATTAGAGTGCGTACAAGTTATCAAGTTGACAGATGACGAAGCTCCTGAGCTTACATGTCCTGAAGACTTTGAAGTTGGTACAGACTTCTGGTATTGCTACGCTAACGTTAGCGTTCCAAAACCTGATGTTTTTGATGCTTGTGGTTCTTCTTATACATTGACACTGACTTCTTCAGCTGGTATCGTTGTTAACTTTGGAAACAACTATGTAATCAACCAATTACCATTGGGTGACCATACTGTAACCTGGCACGTAGAAGATGAATGCGGAAACGAAAGTTCTTGCAGTTTCATCATCAGCGTTGTTGACGATGTTGTACCTGTTGCTAACTGTGATGAGCACACTGTTGTTGCTCTTACAAATGATGGTCCTTATGGTGTAACCCTGGTACCAGCACATGTATTTGATGATGGTTCTTATGACAACTGCGGTCCTGTAACATTCCGCGTACGTCGTATGGACAGCTGCATTGATTTTGACTGGACTACAGAAGGTGCTTGCATCGATGATAACCCAGGTGGTATTCCTCCGGTTAACAGCCGCGACCGTGGTACTGTACACCGTCCTTGCGTGCCATTTGCATGCTGCGACGTTGGACAAGGCCCGATTATGGTTGAGTTAGAAGTAACTGACGCATCAGGTAACGTAAACTATTGCATGGTTGAAGCTATCGTTCAAGATAAGATTTCTCCATTCGTAGAGTGCCCACCTGATATCATTGTAAGCTGCGACTTCTGGTTTAATTTAGAAGAAGGCACATTCGCTGACAGCCCAGAAGATGATGGTAACGGTAATGGTAACCTTGATGAAGATCCATTGAGCGCTGTATTCGGAAACATGTACGATGCTTTTGCATACGGTGATGACGAAAGCGTTCGCCAGGATATCATCATCAACGATCCAGGAAACGAAGACTACAGCCAGCCTCATTTCTGGGGTATCGAAGGATGGGCTGATGATAATTGCGAAGTAAACTTATCAGTACGTGTACGTATCATCGATGATTGCAGCGGTGATGACCTTCCAGGAAATGCTCCTGATGGTGCCGTTAAATTGATCGAGCGTCGTTTCAGTGCAACTGATGGAAATGAAGGTGTTGCTCCTGGTACCTGTACACAGCGTATCTGGGTAGTTGACTACGACCCATTCTATATTGCAGATCAAACATGTAACAACCCTGATCCTCAGGATGGAGTTATCTGGCCATGCGATGTATTGCTGACCACATGTCCTGAAGACTTAGGTGATACTGGTGAACCGACTTTATTTGATGATGCTTGCAGCCTTATCGGCGTAACTTATGAAGACACTCGTTTTGACTTCGTAGATGGCGCTTGCTTCAAGATCCTCCGCGAGTGGGCAGTGATTGACTGGTGCCAGTACAACTCTCAGACCGGTGAAGGTCTGTGGTACTACACACAGGTTATCAAAGTTCACGACTCAGAAGGTCCAGAATTTGAAGAAGATTGTGTTACACAAGTATTATGTGTTGCTGATACAGGCGTATCACTTCCTGACAACAACCAGGCGTTCCTTGGCGAAGACAATCCATTGTCTTCAAGCTGCAGCGTACACCTGAACTTAGAGCGCGTTGTTCATGAAACATGCAGTGATATCGTAAAATATGATGTTAAAATCTATCCGTTCAACGGAACAGAGTTTATCCTGATTAAGCCTACGACAAATGCTGTTGTTGATTCAGCAACTAACAATGCTACTTTGAGCTTTGATACACGCCAGAGCACGATCCAGGCTATCCGTCTGAATGGTCTTCCATACAACAGCCAATTCTGCGGTGACTACCACAGAATCCTGTGGACAGTGGAAGATGGTTGCGGAAACTTTAGTACTTGCGAATATTTATTCCGCCTTGAAGACTGCAAACAGCCTTCTCCAGTATGTATCAACGGTCTGAGCACTGTTGTGATGCCAATTGGTGGTGAAGTAACCGTTTGGGCTAAAGATTTCAATGCATCTAGCTTTGATGATTGTACACCTGCTGCTGATCTGTTATACAGCTTCAGTGGAGATACATACGAGCCAAGCTATACTTATACTTGCGACAACGTACCAGCTTTCAATACTGAAATCAGCACACAAATCTGGGTTGCCGATGGCGGAACAGATGACAACTGTAACGGTATCATCAGCTGGAACGAGCGTAATAAAGACTACTGTACAACAACTATCGTAATTACGGACAACGCTGGTGTTTGTGATACTTCTGGAAGCGGAAGCATCCTTGCTGGTGAAGTTCTGACAGAAGATGTTCTTTCAGTAGCTCAGACAGCAGTAAGCCTTAATGTACCAGGCCATGTATTCCCAACTTATGTGACTACAAGCAATGGACAATACAGCTTTAGCGACTTAGTTATTCCATCAGAATTCTCTGTAAACGCAGAACGTAACGATGCTCACAGAAACGGTGTATCTACACTTGACCTTGTGAAAATCCAGAAACACCTGCTTGGCATTGAATTGATGAATAGCCCATACGACCTGATTGCTGCTGATGCTAACAACAGCCAGAATGTAAGTGCAATTGACCTTATTGAATTGCGTAAACTGATCCTCGGTATCTACACTGAGCTTCCTGCTAACAAGAGCTGGAGATTCGTAGATAAGAGCTTCCAGTTTGCTGATGTTACTAATCCTTGGCCATTCAACGAGTCTATCAACATGTCCGGTATCAACCACAATGAATTGGACAAAGACTTCGTAGCGATCAAGGTAGGTGATGTTAACAATACAGTACAGGCTAATGCTAACCAGGTATTGCCACGTAATGGCAACGGAGTTGTAAACTTCGTAGCTGACAACCGTGCAGTAACTGTTGGTCAAATAGTTGACGTAGCCATCTCTTCTGCTGACTTTGCTGCTATCGAAGGATACCAGTTTACAATGCAGACAAATGGTCTTGAATTCCGTGGCGTAAGCTCAGGCTTAGTAAGCATGAATGATGAGAACTTAGGTGTATTTGGTAGCATGCTTACAGCAAGCTGGCATAAAGTTGGCGGTATCAACGCTACTTCATCTGATGTTCTTTTCACACTGTCTTTCGAAGCTAAAGCTGCTGGCCAGTTAAGTGAAATGATCAGCATTAACTCTAAAGTAACAGAGGCTGAAGCTTACAATACATCATCTGATATCAAGGATCTGAAGTTGACCTTCCGTGGATCTGAGAATGACGCTGAGTTCGCGCTTTACCAGAACGAACCAAACCCATTCAAAGGAAACACAGTGATTGGCTATGATCTTCCAGTAGCAGGTAATGTTGTATTGTCAATCTTTGATGTAACCGGTAAAGTACTTGTAGTGAAAGAACAGGAATCTGTGAAAGGCTACAATACCATTACTGTAAGCAGCAAAGACATCCCTTCAGTAGGTGTTCTGTACTACAGACTTGATGCAAATGAGTATACAGCAACGAAGAAGATGATTATCATCGAGTAATCGTTGTGATTCGAGAAAGGTTTATAGCAATATAGACCACAAGAAAGAGAAAGCCTCTCTTCAGATTTCTGAAGAGGGGCTTTCCTCTTTTTAGTATCTTCCTGCGCAGATAATTGAGAACGATAGCTTAATCAGTATGCAAAACGGAATACAACTGTCAACATTCAGGAACTGGCTCCATGAGCTCATTGATGCCAGGTTACTTGGTATTTACAGGATCCTGTTTGGCCTTTTCATGACGTATAACATGTTCAGGTATTTTAGAATAGGGTTGATTGAAAACATGTTTGTTCACCCCAGGATCAATTTCAGCTACGATGGATTTTATTGGCTCAAGCCACTCCCTGAAGTCTACCTTAATATTCTTCTAGGGGCATTGTTGATATGTGGGTGCCTTATAGCGGCGGGTATCTTTTTTAAATGGGCTTGCCGGTTTTTCGCATTTGGGTACCTGTATCTCTTCTTATTAGATAAGAGTATATACAATAACCATATCTATCTCTTTATTCTAATGGCTTTCCTGCTGAGCTTTACGGATGCGGATAAGGTATTCTCTCTAAAGGCTAAGGCCTCTGCCGGATATCTCATTCCACGCTGGCAACAAGTAATCCTTCAGATTCAGATCGTACTTGTTTATTTTTTTGGGGGTATTGCCAAATTGACACATGATTGGATTTTTAATGCAGAACCCATACGAAGTATGGTAGGGTTTTTAAACCATGAACCTTTGCTCCAATCCTTCTTAGATAATGAAGTTGCGATATTCATGCTGAATTATGGTGGGCTTGCGTTGGATTTAGGAGCACCGTTGCTTCTCTGGTATAAGCCTTTTCGAAAATGGAGTGTATGGCTCTTTATCGTTTTTAATTTTACAAATTCAAGATTATTTCAGGACATCGGTATTTTTCCTTTCGTCATGTTAGTGAATTTGATCCTGTTCTATGAAGTTCATGAGCTTCCATGGTTGAAAGCAAGGAAGACATTGGTAAAGACAAAAGTAAAATCAGTAAAATCGGATTTGAGTACCTCAACCAGTCTACTTCAGCATAATCCGTGGACAAGAAATCTGTTGATTGGATATTTCATTTTTCAATTAATTTTTCCATTACGTGGACACTTTCTACCTAATCCTCTTGACTGGACAACGATAGGGAATAGATTTTCATGGCGGATGAAAGTGGATACCAGATCTACTGAAGAAATGAAATTTTATATTCAGTCTAGTGATTTTGATGCACCAGTACCTGTTGATATACATACCTTTATTAATGACATGCAGATACAAAACATTTCCATGGACCCAAGAAGTGTAAGGGACTTTGCAATGTTTTTAGAACAGGAAGCAATTCTGTATCAAACTAATGATCCGGAAATCAAAGCTAATATCAGGATACAGTACAATGGGAGAGAGCCTGTCAATTTTGTTGATTCCTTGGTGGATTTATCAAATGTGCAGTATACTCCCTTCAAGCGACTTTCTTGGGTGGAAGATGTCCCAAGATAACTGCAGAGTCAAACAATTAAGGAATAATATGATTAGCCTTTGGATCGATTTTCCGTATTATCTCAAGGATAGTCTTCCAGGTGTCAATATAATCTCCTTCTACTTCCTGATACGATCTGGTGGTTGGTTTAAATGAGTGTTGTCGTGTAGCACCTGGTGGTTCACCTTCTGCTAGCACACGTCCACGTTCTTCACAATAAACAATCTTTCCTTTATTGAAGTATATGTTACTTTCGTAGGTCTGTCTGACTCCAGCATTTGTAGTTAAATGGCGGTACCTTATTTTAACCAGTTCTTTCTGGTAGATAAAGAACATTGGCCATTCCACTTCATCTGGTGGCTCCAACTCAATTGATATTTTACCTGTATAGTCATCGGACAACCAATAATAAATAGTGTCCTTGATGTTAACCACGGGATATGGAATTTTATTGGGTGGACCTAAACTAAGAATGACTTGATTAATTTTGAAATTGAGGCTGTCTATTCTTTTTTTCTGCAGTGAATCCATTTCAATTTTAGCAGACACCTGTTCAGAACTGCCGGGTAATTTGGGTTTGCATGCCTGGAAAAAAATCAAACAAAACAACAGCAGGAAAACATAATGTAAAAATCTCAACATGAATTGAATTTGTGGACTTGTTTGCCAATTATGTCCGGTTCTATTTATTGAATTCATAAAGTTGAGCTTGTGCATTGTTATTCGTAATAAGGATTCTTGTTTTATGATTTGGACCATGCAGCAATGCAAGATCTCTCACATCACGGTCTGCCCAAATGCCGGTAACAAGGTTGTTTATCCAACCAAATTCACCCTTGCCATTGCCTTTGAAAAATGCACCTGTACCTGCATCAAGTCTGCCGGTTTCTACTTCCATATTATATTTATTTCCGGCAACAAGTATATCAATGAGTCCATCACCATCAAGATCTTGAATGACCATTCCCTGTACCGGTGAAACCTGGGCTTGATTAGGAAATTTATGGAATAAAAATTTACCTGACTGGTTTTCCCACCAACCTGATTCCACCATATAACAACGTAGAATGGTCGATTCTTTTAATTTCTCTTTACCCAGGATTTCCTCAATAGTGGCGGTACCATAATTCTTAGCATACAGATACCTTTTTTTCATGACAGGAGTTTGTTTGATGAGGACATCTTTTTGCACAACCGGATAGCTTATATCACCTTCAAAATAAGTGATGATCGGGTCGAGGCTGCCGTTTTTGTCAATGTCGCTTACAAAGCACTGAATAGGATGCGTGTTGGATGCGCGGTATTGTGTGTTGAGACCTATATTTCCGGCAATGATATCCAATCTGCCATCTGCGTTCATATCCGCAAGGGATACGCAATTCCAGAAACCATTTGATCCACCCAAACCTAATGCTTCTAAATCTGCTTTTTCAATTTTGCCATTGGCTATATTGAAGACGGTGATGGGCATCCACTCACCTACGACGATCAATTCATTTTCAGGATCACTATCAATATTGCCAACTTCAAGATCAGAGACCATTCCTATATTGCCGAAATCAGGTGATACCTCTTTAGTAACATCTACAAATTTGTTACCATCATTTCGAAGAATGTAGCTCTCCGGATTGGTTGGATATCTTCCTGGTTTCACTCTGCCTCCGAGAAATAAGTCAAGATCTCTATCACCGTCAAAATCAAGCGCCACAGCACGGAGACATACATCATTCAATTTCGGGAGAGCACTGTGTGCAGGTAAAAATCCTTTATTCTTTTCATTGATATAAAGTCTATGTTTCCAGGCTTCAGGTGAAACACTTTCATATCCCCCGCTAAGCACAAGTAAATCAGGATCTCCATCAAGGTCAGCATCAAAAAACAAAGCACCATGATCTTCATATATGGAATCCGCGTCCCAGGCGGATTTGTTGATCAATTCAAATGTACCATCTGGCCGCTGAGCGAAAAGACCTCCTGGCTTCCC
>DASXWI010000322.1:0-2286 GCA_036503755.1 Saprospiraceae bacterium
AGGGACAGGTGTCAATGAACAGACCCGTAAGATCATTACTACCATGGTCGACCAGGTAGGTACGAACATTGCCTTTCCTCAAACCCCGTTAAAGGTTGGTGACGAGTTTACGCAAGAAGTACCGTTGAGCATTCCGGTTCAGGGGGGTGCAGAAATGAAGATGAAGGTTATAACCGTATACAAGTTAAAATCCTTTGATGACACCAATGCTTTTTTTGATTCCGTCATTACCATGACCCTCGACATGACGGTGGAAAAGGGTACCATGGGTGCTGAAGGCGGTGGTAATGGAACCTTGGTGTATGACGTGAAGAAGAAATTTGTATCTGGCAGTTCCACCAAAATTGACATGGTGATGAAGGTAAAAGCAGGTGCTATGGATATGGATATAAAATCCACAACCCAATCTGATGTGAAAGTAACCTACTTGTAGCACCCATAACCAAGGTCAGGAAGGGCACGATGACTAAATCGAAAAAGATATTCCTGGCTGCGGCCGTAGTATTCTTTGGGTTACTGTTCTATGCCAGTTATGACATTTCAACCCGGACAACCTTTCCAGGCTCAAAACCGCAGCTAAAGGTGCGGATTGAGAAAACCTTTATGGGTCAGGACAGCCTGGTCAGGGATTCCTTGAAAGGGATTGAACCGTAGGTGTAAATTCAATTGGATGGCTTCAGGGGTTTTGTAATTTGTACCTGATTAAAGCCAACTGTAGACATGAAAATCCCCCGCTTGTCGTGTACTTGCAGGGGATTTTCTATTAAAAGCCACTTTTCATCTTCGTTATTGGCATTTCGTCCCTCATAATTACAGAATAGCGATTCAACTGTGGCAAATTAAACGGCAGCCATTACTTTTATCACAGATTAAAGCCAACTATAGACAATGATTATCCCCCGGGGTCCAGGACTTCGGGGGATTTTCTGTTTTAGGGGGTTTATTTGGACCTGCCCAGGTCCTTTTTGATGGGAGTATCAAAAGCGTTCATCCCCAGTCGTGATCCACGGGGAACCTTTCTGAACATTTAGGAGTAAATTTGTTAACCATGGCAACCCTTTTTTGTCAAGCTCCGTCTTTGTGGAAAATTTTTTAAACCAGGAACCCTCTATGCAACTGCTTATACAGAGTTGCAAACAAAACGACCGTGAGAGTCAGCGGCTGCTCTATCAGCATTACTATGGTTATGCGATGAGTATTTGTGTGCGCTATTGTCGGTCGTATGAGGAGTCGAAAGAGATCGTGAACGATGGCTTTATGAAAGTCTTTAAAAAATTGGATCAGCATGAAACGGAGTCATCCTTCAAAGCCTGGCTTCGCAGAATTATGATCAACGCATCCATTGATCACTATCGCAAGGAAGTTAAACATTATCATCAATCTGCTATCCATCCGGAAACATCCTCGGGAGCCGTATCGAATGGTGCACTTGATGATTTATCGTATGCAGAATTAATCGGCATGGTCCAGCGACTTTCACCCGCATACCGGGCTGTCTTCAACTTATATGTGATTGATGGTTTTAACCATCAGGAGATTTCCGGCATCCTGGGAATATCAGAAGGTACCTCCAAATCGAACTTGATGAAAGCGCGCGAGAACCTGAAAAAAATGCTTGAAAAAATGAACCGTGGGGATTTATACGCGAGATATGTCTGATAACGAATTAGATAATTTATTTAAAGAGGCAGCTGACGGATTTAAACCGCCACAGGATCCTGCTGCGTGGCAGGATATGTCGAGGAGGTTGGACGAAGTTGGTCCCGCTACAACCGCTGCTTTTTGGAATTGGAAAGTAGTTTCCTCATTGATTGTTGTGGGCATCACAGGCGTGGCGGTTGTTTGGTATTTGTCACAGCAAAGTATTGATCAGCCACTTGGACAGGAGCAAGCTGCCACAATGACTCCTGAAAGTAAACCCAAGGTTGTTCCACTTCCCGATCAATCATCAGCGTCTCCTTCAAGTTCTGCTGATCAGCAGGAAAAAGTAAAAGCAAAAGAAGAAACAGCCCTGCGTGAAGAACCTCAAGCGAGCTTGTCACAGCAGAAGGAGATTCAAACCAAGACACGAAGTAATGCTAAAGCTTCGGAAAAAATCGGGTTGAAAGCCACCAAAGCCACCAGAGAGGAAAAGCAAGCAGGTGAAATTGTAAGTCAACAATCTACTGCAGGGAAAGATCAGCGTAGTGCTGTGGTGCCGTCTGCTGCTGTTACACCTTTGGGTGTTGAAAAAACCTCAACCCGGGAGCCTGCACTGCAAGTGGGTAATGTTTCTGCGAGTGATAA
>DASXWI010000323.1:0-3289 GCA_036503755.1 Saprospiraceae bacterium
AAACCTACACTGACATCCAGATATCCAGTCTCGCACCACACGAAACAATGACTGTAGACTGGGTCATCAATGCACCTGTTGAACCAAGCTGGAACCCGATGCGCGTCACTGTTGATTTTCAAAATACAATTACCGAAACCAATGAATTCAATAATACTGCTGTACGCCCGTTCATTTGTGGTGATTTCAGTTTATCCGGTTCTATTGTAGCCTATTCAGCTGCATCTCCCAATCCTTCGTATGAAGGTCAGGGAATGGGGCTATATGGCACTGCATACTATTCAGGCACTGCATTGCCGCTACAGGATTCCTCTTGTGCAGGAGCCACGGTTACGTTTACCATCATAGAAACAAATCAAACATTTGTGGTGGAAACTTCCGCAAATGGATTTTTCTCTGCAGGTTTTATAGCACCACCCCCAGGAACGTATACGATTGAAGGGGAAGTGACTGATTACACTTTGACAGGATACTTTACCACAACATTTACAGTGATCGAACCTCCGGTCATACCTTGTGCCCTGGATTATGTGTGTAGCTTTACCGGAGATTTTTCGATCATAGAAGGAGAGTCTGTTGCACCACAATTTATAGTGTCCAATATCGGATGTGATCCAGCAGACGTAACATCTTCTGCCAGCGCACTTCGGGAAGGAGGATCACCAGCTAATGAAGAATTCATGGTACCTGCACTTGGTGGAGGAGGAACTCAAGTTTACAATCTATCCCCTATTACCTATACAAACCCCGGTACCTATACATTGTATGGAGCGGTTGACCAGGGGGATGGTATTGTGGAGTCAAGAGAAGATAATAATGTATGTATTGCACATATATCTGTTGTTCCCAATATGCCCGACATAGCAGCTGATTATCACGCACCGATTGATCCTTTGTATTTATGTTTTTCACAAGGACTCACATTTTCGTTTAGCAATCAAGGTGTGGCCCCAACAGGTCAATTCAATACCCGTCTTGAAATCGTTAATGCAAATAATGAAGTTGTTAAACTGGAAACAGTCACTACCACCAATCTCAATTATCAACAATCAGGTTCGATTGGATTTAGTGGCTATATGTTTCCTGCAACTGGACTATACACAGCTAAGGTAATTTGTGATTTCCCTCACCCACCAGGAGTTGTCACAGAGTCTAATGAAGGAAATAATACATTTGAAATTTCATTCCAGGTTATTGATTGTGGAGTAAACCTGGTGTGGCATTCAATATGCGAAATTAATCAAGGCGTTACGCCAATCAACCCCACAAATCCTGGAACGCTAACAGTAAAAAGACGATTGATCAATGTAGGTACAGAAGCAGCCACCGATAACATTCCAGTCACTTTTGAAGTCGATGGGAATGTTTATGCTGAAATGGTACCACCATTATCTATTGGTGAATCTGCCCAGGTAACTATGACCATACCAACACCTGTGCATGGCGATCATGATATAGAATTTTCGATCGACCCTGACCAAACCATCCCAGGTGAAGATCCCGGAGGTAACGTAGCAAGCGAACCATTATGCTGGGATTTCTTCTTGTATCATGATGAAGATTGTAGTCCTGGTTCTATTTGGAATTATCCTTATTTGGTCATAGATCAACCAGTCACTTTTGATATAGGCCTGATTAATTACGGACTTTATAAGGCATCACCAGTTCATGTTTCTTTTGAGGTCAGTGGTCCCGGGATTTCAGGATGGCTCGACCTGGGAGAAGTGACCATGAACGGTCCTATAAATAAAACATGTGGATGTCCTGTCAATGTTTCGCTTCCATATTCTTATTCATTTGACCAGGTAGGTCTCTACTCAGTCCGCATGATAGCAGATCCTGAAGGTGTGTTTACTGAATGTGATGAAAGCAACAATCAAATTATTCTCCAGGTCGAAGTCATCAATGTTCCGGACCTGAAAGTACTCTCACAGTATATTGATCCTAGTGAAATCAATCCGGATGTGAATGAAGAAATAAACTTCAACATCACGTATCAGAATATCGGGATGAGCAATGTTCAGGAAACGTTTGAACTCTTACTACTTGTTGATGAAGTACCTGTCGATTCCGTGCAAGTACCTGGTTTGATAACTGGCGGCTTCAATACAGTTTCGATCCCTAATACATGGTCATCTATATTACCTGGGTTGCATATAGTCCGGGCGATCATCGATGCAGATGATGAGGTTATGGAATCCACTAATTCGAACAATGAGACTACACGGGCAGTCATTGTAGGCGCAGCGGCTAATCTGTTTTTCGCTGAATTTACACACACAGCACCTTCAGGATCGTATTTAGATATTACGGGTACTGTGGACAATGCCGGAAATCTTTCTTGTACTGCGGATCTCGAATTGTATTACGTGGATGATTTTGGAGACGAGCAATGGATCACCACTATTCCATTCTCAATCAATGGAAGTGGAGATTTTGATTTTAGTTATAATTGGTATATCGAGGATGAAAACACTACACTCATTGGGAGGATTACCAATGTGAGTGTGTTGGAATATGAAGAGGATGATAATGAGGCTTACTCTCTATTGAGTGTAATTTCCTTAGTTGTTGAAACGACCGATGAGAACTGTATTGGTTCTATGGATGGAACTGCCAGCATCATTGCACAAGGAGGTACCGGGCCCTATAGCTATCAATGGAACATTGGACAGACAGGATCGATTTTAGAAGGTGGAGCGGGACATTATGTGGTCACTGTGACGGATGTGGATGGTAATGTGGCAACCGCTATGGCTATTATAGAGTCTACAGGTATCGAGATGCAAACGTATTATCGGGATGCAGATAATGATGGTTATGGAGATCCAGATCAGGATACGGTTTCGTGTGGAGAAGTACTGGGTTATGTAAGCAATAGCCTGGATTGCCAGGATGCAGATATGACGATTCATCCGGGAGCGATCGAGATATGTGATGGGCTTGATAATAATTGCAATGGCAGTATTGATGATGCAGATCCTGGTATTATTGATCAGGTGACGTGGTATATTGATATTGACCAGGATGGATATGGGTATCCTTTGGATAGTCTCATAGCTTGTTTTCAACCAGAAGGGTATGTCAACAATAGCGATGATTGTGATGATATGAATAGTGACATTCATCCAGGTGCTGAAATCTGTAATGGTATGGATGATGATTGTGATGGCCTCATCGATGATGGGTTATCCTGCCAGGGAACTGATGGTGATGGAGATGGTATCGAGGATGCCGTAGATAATTGTCCTTCCACCGAAAACCCAAATCAGCAGGACAGTGATTGTGA
>DASXWI010000324.1:0-4876 GCA_036503755.1 Saprospiraceae bacterium
AAAAACCAATTAACCTGACCTGTACCGCCACTCACCAGGCTATCAACCTCAGTCAAATTAAAAACAACTAACCCACTTCCATCATCACATGCATGTAATTGGGCTGAATTGGCTGTTACGGAATTTATAACAGAGAGAGCAACAGGAATTAAATCTGAAAGGCATGTACCAAGGACGATTTGGGCATACACCACTCCTCCCATGCTTACGTAAACTGAGGGCATAGCAATCTGAATCAAGCCCTGGGCATCTTCAAACCACTGCACAACGCCTACTCCGCCGCTTACTTCGGCATCAACAAGGGTTAGATTGAAAGTCTCTGGCCCAATTGTATCCGAGCAGATGGCAATATTTGTTGGGTTGCCTAATGGGCTTTGAAGCACATTCAGTTGAACCTGTACTGGAGCTGTTACACAAATACCATTGTCAACGATGGCAAAAATGATCGTTGTTCCGGTTTCAAATGCAATTGGATCAGGAACCGGTACAGTTGCAAATTGATCTAAGAACCATTCAACTGCCCCGGAACCTCCACTGACCTGTGAGGCGTAATCCCATAAATTAAACACGGCCATGCCTGAACCATCATCACATGCAACAACCGATATGGGCAGAGCAGTCGGTGTCGGATTGACAATCAGATCTACCGGAATAGGATCCGAGTCACACACGCCATCAAAGACTATAGCATAAACAGTAGTTGTCGTCGTAACATACCCGCTTGGCATAGCAATCTCATCCAACAGTGATAAATCCGGATACCAAGTAACCGAACCATTGCCATCGCTCACTGTCAATTCAAGTAAGGTGAGATCAAAAGTGGCTTCATCCATTGCATTTCCACACAATTCCATGGAAGACGGATTACCGATCGGTTGGAGATCTACTATTAACTCAACTTCAATCGGCCCGGAAGTACAATCACCATCATCAATCACTGCATAAACAGTTGTAGATGCAGTGAAAAATTCTTCCGAATCAGGTACCGGGTTGGTGAGACCAGGATTGAGGTACCACATCACATTACCTACACCTCCGCTTACGTCTTGATCAAGTGTAGTAAGATTAAAGGTTGCCATCTCATTGTTCTCTTCACATTCATTCAAGGTAGCCGACATTCCAACTGGAACTGCAATCACGGTCAGTAAGACAGGTACCGGGTCTGAAAGACAAGAACCATTATCTACGACAGCATATATCGTGGCACTAGGTGAGAGATAGTGTGACGGATTTGAAATGGGTCCTGATAAATCCATACTCACAAACCATAAGACATTAAAACCGCTATTCAGGTTGATAATATCTTGAACACTGGTGAGGTCAAACTCAGCTTCCGTTGTAGCTGAACAAAGTTCAAGACTAGCTTCTTCTGCTTCCGGATCACCTGGACTTACATCAATAATCATTGCCAAATCTTCAGTACACCCTTGGGAATCGGTGACGGTCACATAATACCAACCCTGGGCAAGCCCCGTAATTGTTGCATCTGAAGCGCCGTTAGACCAGGTGTAAGTATAAGGGGCAGTTCCGTCCTGTGGAAAAACGCTGATGCTGCCATTATCGGAATCCGTACAAGTGGCGTTAGTGATTGAAACTCCTGAATCTAATCCAACCGGGCAACAAACACCGCCTCCACAATTGATCGTGATTGCCTCTCCTGTGAGTCCAAGATTTATCTGTGTTGGGTTGGCGATATCTCCAGTCAACCAAACAATTTCATTTAAGCCTGAGGAAACCAACAAATCAAGGTTGATAGTATTATTACATCCCAGGTCTTCTATGACGCCACCGTCAGTGCAGCAATCTCCCCATGACCAGTTACCGGTGATAAGGGGTGGAACACCAAAAAATTCGCCGACATCATCTTGTACAGAAACGTAGGCAGTGGAAGGCAGGCAATTAGCTTCAAATTGCATTGACCCTCCTGATCCACTATTGCCAATATCGGCAATGAGGAACAGGCTGACTATGTTAGTATTGATATCCTGGTATAGAAATAAAACCAGCGCATCAGCAATTTCGAAACCTGTATTTGCACTACTTATTAAAGGAGTGTTATAACTATAAAATGCCGGAGCGTTAACTGTCCCTAATAAAGCAGATATAGGGTAGGTAGAACCACCCTGCGTGATGGAACAATTGCAATCCAGGGCCAAAGGTTGCAAGAATTCAGTTTTATCAGGATTTGGATTATAGGGCTGGGATAAAGAAAGAGGTTGATGCTCCTGAAATGGTACCAGGCTGGTAAGCAAACTAAGGGTGTAAAACGGGAGATACAAATTGAACATAGACCAGAATGAGACGAACGACCGATTACACGTTAAATCACATGCAACCGAAGATTAACCAGCGTCCTCTGGGGCCTAGCCAAAGATAGCATAACCAAAATAATAAACCTAGCTAAAATCTGAAGTCAAAATCTCCTTCAAAAAAAAAGTAGGGATGATTATTCTCCTAACAGATCACTCAACTTATCGATATCCAGTTTTGTAGCAAAAGCAAGTTCTTCTGCCTCTGTAGCGAATCCTTTAAAATTGATCGAAATCAAAGTTTGGCTCAAAGGGATTTGTAATTCACTGGCACGTATCTTTTTGCTTGCACCGTTGTCATCGTAATAATCCTCCATCTGGGTTTTCAGGATAGCTCTACGGGAGCCTACCCTTACACTTTTATATCCTTCACCAAGCATGGCTGGATTGCTCATGAACATATTGATGGAAGCAAGCATTGGGGAATTGGACATGATGCTAACATCAGCTTCATTTTCCTTTTTAGCAGGGTGGACATATTGCTTTGTGATTTGAAGTCCTCCGCCTATCATACCCATTCCCGCTGTATTAATCTCACCATCGCCATCTGCTTTAAGGCCATTGATTTCGGTTGGCATTCCGGCGGCAACCTGTGTGGCCAGGATAGCATTGATGTCATTTATTGCATCCTGAAGGCTTAGTTGAGCTTCCTTGTATTTCTTTTCGGCCAGAAACTGTTGAGCCTCCTTTATAAAAGCGTCTGCTTGTGATTGGCTAAAGGCAAGGGTGCCGGAAATAAAGAAAATGAAAAATAAGAGTATCGATTTCATGGCTATTTCTTTTGATTTACGCTCGAAATATACACCAAATTCACCTGCCTGTAACTTTTGCTATTTTGAGGTATAAATGAAGACGCTAAAGGAAAAATATGGTTCACTGGCTTTAATTGCCGGCGCATCTGAAGGCATCGGGGCCGCCTATGCCCATTACCTGGCGAGTCATGGTGTTAACCTCGTACTTATCGCCAGGAAAAAAGAACAACTCGAGCAGTTTGGTGCAGCACTCACTTCACAGTATAACATTCAAACAACCTGTATCCAGGAAGACCTTTCAAATCTGGATGCAAGTAATCGTATCTGTGTAGCAGTCAAGGATCTTGATATCAATATCCTTATCTACAATGCCGGTAATTCCTACATCGATAAATTTGAAAATAAAACAATTTCGATTCATCAGGAGATTGCTTTTACGAACATGATTACACCACTGAATTTAATCCATCACTTTGCTCCTCGAATGCTACAACAAAGAAAAGGTGCAATCATCTTGATGGCATCACTAGCAGGGTTTCAAGGAACACCCTTCATTGCTACGTATGCAGCTACCAAAGCATTTGATCGTATCCTCGCTGAGAGTCTATGGTACGAATGGAAAGACCGCGGAGTAGATGTCATCGCATGTTGCGCAGGTGCCACCGCCACCCCCAATTTTCTAAATACAAAACCTGGAAAGCAAAATTTCTTTGCCCCTAAAGTGCAGCAACCTGAAGAAGTCGTGGCAGAATGTTTTAAAAGACTTGGTACTACACCTTCCTTCATAACCGGTAGGGCAAATAAAATAGCCAGCTTTTTTATGCAACGTGTAATGTCGAGGAAGAAGGCAGTGATGGTGATGGGGGATACGACAAAGGAGATGTATAGAATGTGAAAGGCTAAGGCTGAGGCGAAGGCTAAGGAAACTTGTCTTTTGTTATTGCTAACATTCCAACAGGAATGAAGCCGCTGGATGGAGTTTTCTCCGCCAGCGCTATGTTTATCAGAAATTAGGCCAATAGCAAGAGCTTAAATTCCTATGGCCAAGAATCTCTCTACTGAATAGCGCTGCAATTGAAAGAGTCCTTTAACACTCATGATTTTAGTTTTCGATCCACTTGCATTTGTTTCTGCTAATGCTGGCGGAGAAAACTCCATCCAGAGGCATATCTCTTCTTATCGAAACACCTATCCAATGGTGAGGCTCAAGATCTTCCAAAGAAATACTCATCACTCCCACCTCTCACTGTCTCACTATCTTACTGTCTTACTTTCTGACTTTCTCAGGTTCTGCTCTAGTAGATGTACGGTATTATCCTATAAGGCACTCTCTTCTTATACTGTTCCCACAATGCTCCATATTTAAGTGAACAGCGTTTATCATCATCGATCTGACGAGGGAAAAGTAATACGATATAATACAGTGGATACAACCAAGGCCATATCATTGTGGGATATCCGACACACAATACAATGCCTGTAGCCATGCCGATTTCTCCCAGGTAATTGATATGTCGACTGAGGCCCCAGAATCCATTGACCAATAAAGTCTTATTGCCGTCGGATATTGTTTCAGGTTTTATTCCCAAAAAAGCTTTGGATGAATCCTTTTTGAAATAATATTTCTGAAGATTTGCTCCTCTGGAAAGCATCCAACTACAAAAGAAAATCAAAGGGGCAATGATCAATAGAAGACTACTCGTCCCTGGATCGGGGAGGTCTACAGTAGCCCAAAGAGGTATGGCATAAAAGAAAGGATAAAAGGCAATGCATCCCCACCCTAGTTTGAATCCTACCCTTTCTGCGAACAAATCG
>DASXWI010000325.1:0-8708 GCA_036503755.1 Saprospiraceae bacterium
TCCGGTTGATGCTGAGGCATAGACATTTCCCTTGTGCATAAACATGCCATGATAAACCGGAAATGGAAGGGCACCAATGATATTAATGGTAAGGTTGTTGACATCGATTTCGACAAGCTCATAGCTAAAGCTTGGATCAAGCACCCCGTACAATAATCCGCTTTCCCCTGAACATGTCAATCCATTTAAACCATAATCAGTTGGTAAAGGAGGCATTCCAGGAATCTGAAGAATTTCATTTGTGGCTGGATTTATGGTATAAAGGATTTCATGAAATGCTGAGTAAATGGTACCATCCGCACATAAAGCAAGACCACCTTCGGGTACCCAGGCGGGGTTTAGCGGCATTACACTTGTGACATGACAATCTGCACAACTCGTAATATCAATTTCCAGTAACGTTGGGTTATCGAATCCTGAAGCGCCATATATCTGTGCTTTCGATGCGTTCGAAACAGCAAACAAGAGCAAAAGGCTCAATATGGATTTTCTGATTTTTTCGGTGGAAAAAATGGCCATAAGTAAGTTGAGGTGTGCAGCTTACCACAAGATAACTTTTTCTAGAAAAAATCAAGGAGCAATCTATCATGCAAATTAAAATTTACAGACACGCATACTTCGACCTGCTATTCTCAACCTTGTGCCACAGCTCAGCAACCGCTTAAGTAAACTTAAGTTTAACATTTTAGCAATTGATGCATTGACTCTGTCAATGCATCAATTGCCCTATGCCCTATGCCCTATGCCCTATGCCCTATGCCCTATGCCCTATGCCCTACTTGTGCTGAGCGTAGTCGAAGCATGCCCTCTACTCCGCCTTGTAGAAAAAATACTCAGCAGTATAAGGGATCTGTATTTCATCACCAACATTAGATGCATTTGCACCTGTTGCCGGAGCTTTCCCACCAACGGTATTGACACGCTGGATGTGTGTAGTGTTGTCAAAGATGCCGGGACCTGATTCCGTTACGGTTCCAAGTTTCAACCACGGAATGGCAGTCGGATCAACAGTAACTCCTTCTAACCGGGCAGCGACGACTGTGCTGCCACTGTTGCTTTCCCATGTCGGACCTGCATAGTGTGTTCCGACTACTCCTGTAAAACCAGGATTACTGTAAAGCGTTGCGATCGGTTCTTTGAAAACCCAGTTATAAACACCTGGAGCTGTCTCTGTGCTAACATACACCTGGACTCCTTCGGCATATGTGTGAAAGCTTACTTCAAATCCTTCTCCTATTTCAAGGATAGAAGGTACTTCAGGCGGTGTGCTCCGTGTAGTAATAGGGGCAGATACACCAATGGCATCCTCCTGCTCGCAAGAGGTAAATAAAAGTGATATAGATGCAAGAAATAAAACGCTTGCGAAAACGGTAAAAACAGAAAACTTTTTCATTTGAATGAATTGTGTTAAATGGAATTTGTGAATAAATATTTCCACAAAGTTGGAGGGAAAGATGCATAGGAATTTACCTCTCAAAGACTACGGAGTCACTCATTGCATTAACGGCGGAAAAGTTTTCTTGTGTGGTAAGCCATAATGGAAGTAGAGACGCGATTTATCGCGTCTCTACTTCCATTATTGGGATTTATCGCGCCTCTACTTCCATTATTGAGATTAATCGCGTCTCTACCTTTTCAAAAACAATCAATCGTGGAAACACTTCAGTTAATATTTATAAAACTCCTTCATGCGGCTGATGAAAGCTTCCTTTTTCCTACGACTTACTTCGAGTTGTTGGCCATTGGACATCACCACTGTGCCACCTTCACCACGAAGGTATTCCTTGACATGCTCAAGATTGATGACACAAGATTTATGGATACGGATAAAATTGGAGTCAGCAAGCAGTTCTTCATATTCATGGATCGGTTTGGAAGCACAGATGACCGACCGGTTTGTAAAATGAAAATTGGTATAGTTGCTACTGGCCTCACAATAGATTATATCTGATAGGTTGACGACCTGGAAGCCTTTGAGAGACGTGATGCACATCTTCATTTTTTGAGGCCCCTCCTTCTGGCGCATATTAAAGAGTAGCGTTTCCAATGCACCACTGGTGGTCTTTTCCTCAATTCTGGTCGCAGCCCTGTTGACAGCATCTACGAGTAGGTTATTCTCAACGGGTTTCAATAAATAATCCACAGCGCTGAAGCGAAAAGCCTGCAACATAAAGTCATCATGTGCTGTGACAAAAATGATTTCAAAACGAACCGGTTCAATTTCATTCAACAGGTCAAAGCCGTTTTTTTCCGGCATAGCGATGTCGAGAAAGACCAGTTCGGGCTTCAGTTGGTTGATCTTTTCTTTTGCTTCATCCGCGCTGTTACACAAGCCTATGATTTCTATCTCCGGGCAATTGAACTCCAGGAGTCGCTGTAAGGCAGATAACCCACGAGGTTCATCATCCACCAGGATAGTTTTGATTTTTTTCATTGTTCTTCTAATTCAAGTGGTAATTGTAGGGTGACAATTGTTCCGGTTTCTGTTTGTCCTGGAATATCCTTTTTGTCTATGATGCTGATCTGACCATGCAGATTGTATTTTTCATTTAGCAGAGCTACGCGTGTTTGTATATTGGCTATACCGACGGGTTGATGTCGACCATTTGTATGGTTTTGCTGCTTAGCCTGGAGTATGCCTATACCGTTATCATCAATAGTGCAGACCAGGTTGTTATTTTTTTTGCAAAATGTAATCTTCACATGGATGCGTTTATTGCCGGCAGAAACACCATGCCATAATGCATTTTCAATAAAGGGCTGGATGAGCATAGGAGGCACCATGGTTTCATCAATATCCAGTGTCGGATCTACGATGACCTGGTGCGTGAAAAGACTGTTTCGAATGTTTTCCATTTCCATGTAGCGCTCCAGGTAATCGATGGTATTTCGTAATGAAACCATTGCCTGGGAGGATTGATCCAGGGTGATCCGGATCAGTCGTGCAAATTTGCTCAAGTAATTTGAGGCATACTTATTCTCGTTGTTAAGGATCATTTCCCCGATGCTGTTGAGGCTGTTGAAAATAAAATGGGGATTCATCTGCGCCTGGAGGGCTTTCATTTCAGTCTGGGAGAGTAGTTTATCAATATTGGCTTTCTGCCGGATGTTTTGAATACGTTTTCGGATTAGCCAAAAGATAATGGCTGCAACCAGTAATGCGACTAGTGCAATAAACCATGGAGTTTTCCAGAGTGGTGAACGAATAACCACTTCCAGTTTTTTTATTTTTTCTACACCGGGTTTGCCGGTTGCCCGGATTTCAATGGTATAGGTATCGGGTTGCAGGTTGCTGAGATTTATAGTGCGCTGATCACCCATAGCGATCCAGGGATGGTTCGGATACGGCCGGTAGGAAAACTGGTAATTACTTTTTTCAAAATCAATTACCGCGTAATGGATCATCAGCGCATTTTCATTGTAGTGTATTTCGATAGGTTTAGTCGGCTGGTAATAGGATCTGTCATTATCTACGGTGATTTCTTCAATCATCAAATCACTGCTCATATCTTTTTCCGGGATGGGGGAGAATGGGAAGGTGGAGATATATTCATTACTACACAAGTAGAGTTTACCACTTTCTTTATCATAAAACATTCTTCGCCCTGTAGGTTTTTGATCTGGCAAACCATCGCCCTGGTCGTAAATCGTAAATTGTTTGGTGTGGTTGTCAAACAAAGTCAGATGATAGCTGCCTGCCATCCATAATTTACCATCGATGACCGGACTTAGGCATTGAAGCACATCTGAGGGCATACCATTCTTAATGGAATACGCCACAAACTTTTTATCCTTAATTCTGTATTCGAGCAAACCATTGCTGGCATTGTGAATCCACAGAGATCCCTCTTTGTCTGCAGTGAATGTGACGATGTCATCATTATATTTATTAGCACCACCATAAGCTGTGATGAGTGTATCAAAGGCCTGCGTTTGATTATTCCACCGCGCCAAGCTATGGCCACCGATCCAAACATCACCAAAAGCATCATAGGCGACGCTCTTGACCTTTTCAAATGGTAAAGGGGGTGTTGTCTCCGAAGTGAAAAGGGTATACGTGCGAGAAGGAATATGATAGCGGACTACTTTTCCATTGAGCACACTTACGATCCAGGCATAACCATCCGGACGTGGAGGCCCCAGTACTGCTGGAAAAATGGAAGACCATGGAAATATTTTCTCATCCAACAATTTCCCATAGTGACCGGATTTTGTGTCATACCACACCATGCTTGAATTCGTTCCGATCCACAAGGTATCGGGATGATACATTTCGATTGAGCGTACTTCATTCCACTCACTATCCTTGCCGAAAAAATCAATTTCCTTGATCAATTTCATGGTATTGGCATCAATGATGGCAAGTCCTTTAGATCGTGAAAACCGTCCGGCATACAATACATCTTTGTATTTATAGAGAGTAGTAAATCCACCGGTATAGATTTCGCCCTCTGCAGGAGGATACCTGTATGAAGTAATGGCAGGCGATTTAAGTTTTTGTTGCAACACACCTTGAGTTGTGCCTGCCCATAAACGGTTATCCTTATCCACAAAAGGGTAGGTGATCTCATATTCCGGCATGTATACTGTTTCATCATAACGTATATGCCCCGTTGCCCGGTTGAGATGAAACATGTAAAACCCTTTCGTCCTGCAATTGATGATCAGTGTAGTGTCATTCAATACGGCAACTTTGCTGGCCCAGTTGAAAGCATAGTGAATACTTGCCGGGATTGGCGACTCCACTCTTTTTTTCAAACCATGATGATAATAGACAATCGAATAGGATGTGCTAGGGATAAAAATGAATTCATCATGGTTTATTTGTTGTTTAAGGACCCAATGTTGTTCGGGTTTTGCATTTGGATGAGCAAAATCTTTCCACGTGGGATCATGGTCATCAAGTTCAGTGTATACCTTTTTGGTATGATCATAATGCGCCATGCTTTTTTCATTGAAAAAGATCAGGTATTGGTCATGACCTACACTTAGAATATCCCTGCCATACAGGATCCTTTCCTGGCCGATATCTTTGATATCATAAGCATCATGCCTTAGGATCACTTTGCCGGAGGCATCAAAAACATAAAAACCTGCAGCTGTCGTTACCGCATAGGAACCATCGCCTAAATCAACAGCTTGCCAATTGGCATTGAGATACGTATGGAAGGCTGTGCTGTCTGGAATAACGAAATTCTTTACGGCATATGATTGTGTATTTAGAATTTGGAATCCACCACGGGTGTTAATGCCCAATTGGTGAGATTTGAAATTCCGTAAGCGCGCGATGCTGCCAGAGAGCAACCCAATGGGTTCAGTAAACTGGTAGAATTTTTTGAATTGATGTCCATCAAACCGATTCAGCCCTGCTTCTGTTCCGATCCAGACATATCCCTCATCATCCTGGGCGATACAATAGATAGTATTATCGCTTAGCCCTTCTTTTACCGAATACCGGATAAAATCCTGCGTGGCAAACTGTGCGTTGATTTCCGGAAAGAAAGCAAATAGTAAGCTGCAGAAAAGGGAAAAGACAATGACTGATTTGCGCTGTTTTATACTCAAATGGTCTTCCATGAAGCAATAAAATTAAAGATATAATCCCATAGAAAAGCCCGTCAATACAGGGTCAGATTAAGCAATTGGAGATGCTTTGGCATTTGGCACCGCTTATGCACAAGAAGCCGCCACTTGCGCAAAGGCCCCCTGAAAATTTATTTGTGTATTTTGCTCCTGGCTGGTTATTTTTTTCAAAATAAACTTGCCTTTACATATATTCCATGAAGAAATTAAGACCTATCATTTTCTTGCTTAGCATCCTTTTCCTCTTTTTGGCAATCTATTTTTTAAATAGGCCAAATACCGACCCTCTTGTTTTCGAAGAATTCGAATTGATGGAAAAGGAATTCACAGGCATCTCCGCTTCTCCAGGTATTGCAAAAAAATGGATCCTTGTTTCAAATTTTGAGGACAACTCAGCAAAAATGGCCCAGATTGACAGTTTCGTTTGTACGCGGATCAATTCTTTCAATCCTGCGAGTGATTCATTGATTGAGCAGTACCAGTTTTTATTTGTCAGTAAAACAAAAAATACAAACCCGGCAACCCTTAAAAACCTGTCTCCGGAATTGGTGGAAACAAAAGTGGCAAAGGATGCCATCAGTAAATATATTTTCTATGCCTCCGGGAAAGTTCAGGTATGGTTGTTCCACAACGGCGGGCTATGGAGGATAAAGCACGATTTTTCTTGTAACTAATCATCCTCTCGTCCGTTCCCACCAAATATCCGTGGCATAGGTGCCGTTCATCAGCATGACGCTACCGCTCACGCAAAATCATTTTGGAAGTTTTCTGTTTAGCCTTTTTGCCGCACAAACAACGGATGCTGCCATTCGTGAAAACTAGGTTCCTGGAGGTTTTCTGCCATTCTACATTTGCGTCATCGTAAGAATCAAAGATGACCCTAAAATGAAAAAAAACCTTGTATTGATTAGTTTTTGCTTGCTGGCTTGTCTTCATGTTGGAGCGCAAAGTGTCGGCATAGGTACGACTACACCAGATGCATCTGCACAACTTGATATTTCGAATACTTCTAAAGGAATATTAATTCCAAGAATGAATACAGCCTCCGTGCTTAGTATTGTAAACCCTGCAAAAGGACTCATGGTATACGATACTTCGAAAAATGAACTCATGGTCAATATGGGGACTTCGGGTTCACCTGATTGGAGGTCGATTGCCTACAATAGCGCATGGAGTATGAAAGGAAATGCCGGGACCAATCCATCAACTCATTTTATCGGGACAATCGACAATGCTCCTCTGTTCTTTCGCATTCGCAATAAGCAGGCCGGTAAAATTGATTCGGTATCTGGTCATACTTTTTATGGTTACAAGGCAGGTATAAATACAGCCAATACAGCCCCTCTCAATACGGCCATAGGAAATAATGCTTTCGCTTCAAATGCCACCGGGCATTATAATACAGCGGTGGGCGCATACGCATTGCATAACAATACCACAGGCATTATGAATTCGGCTTTCGGTGTAAATGCCCTGAAGGAAAATACGACAGCTAATTTCTGTGTAGCGTTTGGCTTAGACGCTTTAGAACACAATTCAGGTAATAGCAACAGTGCCTTTGGAAATTCCACTTTAAAATGGAATACCATCGGATTTGCGAATACAGCTTTAGGTAGTGGTGCACTTGCTTTAAATTCTACAGGCAGCCTAAATGTTGCGACAGGTCGAGTGGCTATGTTTAGCAATACCACTGGTTTTAATAATGTGGCCATGGGTGCTGAATCACTTAACAGGAATACAACAGGTTTTTATAATGCCGCCTTAGGAGACGGTTCACTCTATGCAAATACAGTTGGTTTTGCCAATACGGCTTGCGGATCTGGAGCATTATACAATACCACGGTTTCGAGTTACAACACAACACTCGGCTACCATGCCGGATTTTCTTTCAACCTGGGCTGGAACAATACACTCATTGGTGCGGATTGCAATTTTATTGAGGGGGATTTGTTCAACAGCGTGGCCCTTGGTCATAATGTCACGATCACGGCCAGCAACCAAGCCCGGATTGGAAATAGTTCGACTACATCTATAGGTGGATATACGAATTGGACCAATATCAGTGATGGCCGATACAAGAAAAATGTACGTGAAAATGTGAGCGGACTTGACTTCATCATGAAGTTGCGACCAATAACATATCAACTGGATGTAACTAACCTGGCAGCCAAGCTTAACGAATCTAGCGAACATCGCGAAACATCGGGAATGGCAATCGCTATGGCAGATAAGGAAAGTATGATCCAATCTGGATTCATTGCACAGGAAGTTGAGCAAGCTGCGAATGCATTAGGCTTTGAGTTCAGTGGTGTGGATAAGCCAAAGAATCAAGAGGATCTCTATGGTTTGCGTTATGCGGAGTTTGTTGTGCCTTTGGTAAAAGCAACCCAGGAGTTACAGCAGCAAGTGCAGGAGTTACAATTACAATTAGCGGATTTAAAAACCAAATTGAATAATAAATAGTAACATTATGAACTTAACATTAGTAAATCACACGATTATGAACCCCAACAAAGCCCTTTGGGAAAAAGGAGACTTCACCCGCATTGCTGAAACGATGCGTGAGAGTGGCGAAGAATTAATCTCCAGGCTTGGGATTACAGAAGGCATCGATGTCCTTGATTTAGGTAGCGGTGATGGCACAACAGCGATTCCGGCAGCAAGACTCGGTGCAAATGTACTTGGCGTAGATATAGCACGCAATCTGGTCGTTGCAGGTAACATCCGTGCGCAAGAAGAAGGACTAATGAATTGTACTTTTCTCGAAGGTGATGCTTCAGACCTAAACGAAATAGATGATCAATCCTTTGATCTTGTTGTCACTATTTTCGGTGCCATGTTTGCCCCTAAGCCTTATGAGGTAGCGAAAGAAATGGTTCGTGTAACTCGTCCAGGTGGGACTATTGTGATGGGCAATTGGATACCGGGTGATCCAACATTGGTGGCGCAGATTTTAAAGATCAGTTCTGCCTATACACCACCTCCACCGGAAGGGTTTATCAGCCCAATGTTGTGGGGTGTAGAAGAGCAAGTGGTAGATCGTTTTGAAAAAGCAGGTATTCCTGCTGATAGAATTTCGTTCAGCAGAGAAACCTTCACATTCAGAGCTCCACTTTCTCCAGGCG
>DASXWI010000326.1:0-4624 GCA_036503755.1 Saprospiraceae bacterium
GGGATAGTGTCATGTTGGTCGACAAAGAAAACCATACGAGATTCATCCCAAGCCCAACCATGATACCAGCCCATAAGCCAAAGTTAAGACCAGCGCTGACCTTAGAAGTACCACCGGACCAGGCGCCATAAAGTGAAACAAAGCCAACCGAAAAAACAATGTAGCCAAGGACAAGCCACATCATGTCCGGCTCAGGGCGCATGCCTGGCATAGTCATACTGTCTTTCATGATCATCCCATACCACACCCAATCAAGGAGGAAAAGGAGAATGGTAGCAACTACTGCACCAATAGCAAGTTTTTGAATCTTCATTTTGTTTAATTATTTAAGGAGTGATAAAATACTCATTGAGATCTCCCGGACGCCATATGTGCATGGGATTGATAAACAAAATGAAAAATCGGGGCGTCGAATGAAAAAGAGACAACTAAATGTAAAACTATTTTCCAGTAAAACAAATATCAAGTGGTAATTGTAGTCAATATTCTACTAGATCTCTAATGTAGAAAAACGCATGGTTGCACAAAGGGTGGTTTTTTAAAGTGCAACAAAAGGTTATTTCAATACCTTTGGTAACCACACCCCTATTCATTGTTGCATGGCCGAAAAAGAAGTTAGGAAATTAGCTGCCGTCATGTTTACGGACATCCAGGGGTATACGGCATTTGTCCAACAGGATGAAGCGTCAGCGCTGAAAAAGGTTGCGATCCATAGGCAATACCTCGAGAAGTATACTGCTGAGTTTAATGGTAAAGTCGTGGCCTTCTATGGGGATGGCAGTCTGAGCATCTACGAAAGCGCCCTTGATGCCGTGCAATGTGGGATTGCGATGCAAAAAGCCTACCAGGACGAGCATCCTATTCCCGTACGTATTGGGATCCATGTCGGAGATATTGTATTCAAAGATGAAACAGTCTTTGGAGATGGCGTCAATATATCTTCCCGTATACAAGCCTCCGGCATCCCCGGTTCGATTTATATTTCAGACAGGGTCAGGGCAGAACTAGCTAATCATCCTGAAATCAAAACAAAGTCTGTAGGCCATAAGAAACTAAAGAACGTTTCTACCCCCATTGAAATATTTGCGGTAACGAATCAAGGCCTAAAGGTTCCAACAGGCATGTCCCGAATGCCTGAAGTAAAACAATATTACAAGTACATTCCGATCCTGCTAGCCTTTGCTGCCGGATGGTGGTTATTCAATCGTCCTTATTCCGGAAACCTTTTTGGGGAACAATTCACTAAAGAAACCATCTCAGTACCTGAATTGAAAAATTTAACTGGCGATGGAACAATTGATCATGTTGCTCAAATGGCCTCACACTGGATCACCAAAGAATTGAGTAGTACACCAGAAGCCAATGTAGTGTCTTACGAAACTGCCAATGAGATGATCCAGATGGCGGGTTTGAGTCTCACCACCAAAAAAGGCCGCAAACAATACTCTTCACTGACTGGTGCGGTCAACATCGTGGATGCTTCCTACACCAGGATTGGTAAGAAGATGGATTCATTGATGATGTCCGGATACATTAAAAGTCTTGAAACCGGACTAGTTCTTCAAACGCTTGATGATGTAAAATGCAGCGCTGAAAATCCTATGGATTGCATCCAGGCTTTTGCAAGTAATATCAAAGGGTATTGGGCTAGTCGCAAGGATAAAGTTTTAACCCCACCAAATTATGAAGCCTATAAAGCCTTTATGGCGGCAAAAGCGGCATGGCGCGGTGAGGATAAGAAGTTTCAACGCGAACAACTTGACAAAGCGATCCGGCTCGATCCTGGATTTATCGATCCTTATTTTTTATTACTGGACTATTTCTACAATGAAGGTTTGCCACAGGATGCCTTTGATACGATAAAGGTTATCCGAAAGAAGTTTACAGAAATGGATGCCCGGGAAAAATATATGCTCAACTATCACACGGCAGATGTAGATGGAAAAAATGAAGAGGCCTATAATTACTTCCTCAACGAGTATGCATTTGATCCCAAAAACCTTTTTATTAATACATCAGCCATGGTGATGGCGATTATGTATAAGCACAATCCCCAGGAAGCCATCCGGTTTTTCAGAGATATTCCTTTTGACAGTTTAAAAATTGAAGATTGTCCTTACTGCCTCTCACGGGTAGAATTGGCGATGTGGGCCGCCTTCGAAGCAGATAGCATAACCCTCGCCGCTGCTCTTGCTCCTCAAATAGCAAAAAACCTGGTTGACCGCAAAGCATATGGCACCTTGATCATGTATTACGTATCAAAAAAGGATACGATGAACATCAATCAACTTATAGCTGACTCAAGGAAGCATCCAAAGTATTGCCAAAGTGGTACACCTGAAGAATGTCCAGCTAGTTGGGAATACCTGACCTACCTGGCGGGCCGACTCTTTATGATTCGCGGTGACAAAGACTTTGCTTCGCTTTATGCCCGGAAGGGAATTGAAATTTATAAGTCAGATCCGTCCCTCGTCAGATATCTTGGTAAAAGTTATGAACTCGACAATCAGCTTGATAAAGCTTTGTTAGCTTACAAAGAAGCCAGGAAAAAGAAACCGCAAGATCTATGGTTGCTTGCAGAATTGGGCGGCGTCTATGCCAAGCAAGGAAATGTAGTGGAAGCAAAAAAAGTAATCGCTCAAATGGAAAAGATGCGCAAGCCATTTGATTATGGAGCGGTCGAATATAACCAGGGTCGTACCTACGCATTGATGGGGGAAACTAAAGAAGCAGTCAGGTTATTGGAAGCTTCCATTGCCAAAGGACAGAAGCTGGAATTGTGGATCACGTTCGAGCATGATCCTGACTTGCTCGTCCTGATGGATGACCCGGGCTATAAGGCGTTGATGAGCAAATTCAAATAGACAGTAAGAAAGTAAGACAGTGAGAAAGTAAGAGGTATGAGTGTGTGTTTGAGTGTGGAAGCAAAATGCTCATGCCCTCACTTCTTACTGTCTTACTGTCTTACACTAGGTGTGAGGTATGTTCGAGTATGAAGGGATTTGCTCATGCCCATGCCCACACTTCTTACTGTCTTACTCTCTTACAAGGACTTGTATATTGGCATGACCGCAGAAGTTCCATCCTCCATGATGATTGTTACATAGTATAAACCATCGGATAGATTGCTTAGGTCTAGCATAGGTTGTAACGAAGATGTTATGATCAATCGACCTGTCGCATCCAGGACTCGCATGATACCCTCATCAGCAGCAGTCAGGCCTTTGATATACACCTGGTCACGAACAGGGTTAGGATACATAGTGAGTTCACGTCCGGGACCTAGAGAAGTTGTAGAGCTGATAATAACATCTTCCCATTCAAACCGCAGATCATAGGGATCAAGGCCATGAGCAGCAGAAATCAAATTGTCGTAGGTAACATCTATTTTTAATTCTTCATTCATAATCACATTTTCATTGGCCTTCAGTTCGAGCATAAAAAGCGTGTCTTCGGGATAAATGGGGTACCCTTCCGGTAAATCCATGCCGCGACCTATCCATAAGATATTGATTGCTCCTGGTTGTATATTAATATTAGGGAATCCTTCAAAATTGGGAATGTCCGGAGCAGTTACGTTAAGGAATTCAAGGCTTTGATTCGGGTTCAGAATCCGTATAGCAAAACCTGTATGTAATCCAAACTCATTCAGGTGGAATGGAATCCTGTACGTTTCCCCTTTGTTCAGGATCTCATCTTCTGCTTTAAGAAATCTGTCTTCATAATCAGGGGTTGGCTTATAATAACTGTAATCCACATCTCCTGTTTTAATACCAACAAATGGGTAAGGCAAATCCGGATTGGAAATATCTGCCGCTTGTTCAAAGGTCAAGGGTTGATAAAACCTCCATGTTCTCGGGTTAACATCCTGCATGATGCCCATCACTAATTTTCTAATCTGGACGTAATCCAATGTAGATACTCCAAAATTGTGATTCATATCCGCTGCTAATCGTTGGTACTCCGTCAAGGTGGTTTGGCCAAGAATTTCTTCAAGCAAAAGGATGATATCCAAAAGATTTACATCTTCTTCCAACGGGGTCTCTTTTCTTGGGATCACAGTAATTCCATCCGGATCTCCAAATGCATAACAACCCGTTGAATCTGTATTGATTCCCGGAATGAGCGTAACGTCCGCAATTGGGATTCCTTCCCCGTTGGTTATACATACTAAACTTCCATCCGGAAATTTTTTAGCTTGAATCAATTGTGTATAGGTCGATACTTCACCAGTAAAAGAATCCGTGACAGCCCATACGCGTTCCACCATCACAGTTGTATCATTGATTTCAGTCACCTCATCCTGAAAGTCAACTGACGCCAAGTTGCACTTGGTATTAATTTGAGGACGTGCATTTTGTGTACCGACGTCTGGGTTATTCTCCAGGTCGTCCGGCAGATAATAAATGGATTCAACAGTGATGTCGGCTGGCCATTCCACATCATCCGTTAAGGTGTGACCACTGGCGCAATCCCCTGCGGGCGTATCCCAAGGCTTAGTATCACAGATTTCAGTGACGTCAAAAGAGACTTCGAAGAATTGATTGAAGATCCAGACTTCCTGGAGAATCCAATTCAGCAACGTCCATTCCCTTCTGATTCGAATCGAGGAGGGGCTGGTTTC
>DASXWI010000327.1:0-11858 GCA_036503755.1 Saprospiraceae bacterium
ATACATTTTGAGCCATCAAGGATGTACCCTTCCGAAGAAATGGCATCGGTCGGACAAGCATCAATACATTTGGTACATGTACCACAATGATCACGGATAGGATGATCGTATTCAAGTTCAAGATCCAGAATGATTTCTGCCAGGAAAAAATAACTTCCTTTCTTCGGGTGAATCAACAGTGTATTTTTCCCAATCCATCCTTGTCCACTCCGTTTGGCCCAATCGCGTTCCAGAACAGGAGCAGAGTCTACAAAAACACGTGCATGGAAATCACCTAACTCTTTCTTTAAATCAGAGACTAGTGCTTTCAGTTTGCGTCGAACGACTTTGTGATAGTCTTCGCCATAGGCGTAGCGGGAAATTTTGAATGTCTCTTCATCAGTAGGCTTCGCAGCTACTGATGTAACATTCATTTTTGTGAGTTGTGAGTTGTGAGTTGTGAGTTTTTGCCTGTCCATTTCCTTCGCCTCCACCTTAGCCTTCTCCTTTGTAGAAACAGCTTCATCTTCTTGCAACTCCCTACCCTCCTTCAAAGGGGGAGTTTGAGTTAGCTCATTAAAAGTCCCCTTTAGGGGATTTCGGGGCTGGACGGGGAAATAATTGTACAAGAGTGAAATCACACTTTTCGCTCCTGGTACCAATCTCGTAGGATCTACTCGGAGATCAAAATGATTGGCCATGTATGCCATTTCACCATGATAGTTTTGACCCAGCCATTGTTCCAGATGTTTTGCCTCCTCAACCATGTGCTCTGCCCGGGCGATGCCTGCACCCATGAAGCCATGTTTGGTGGCCAATTCCTTTATCAATAAAGAATTTGCAGAAGTATTTGAACTCATTCCAAGGGAAAGTTACGCGAATTGGCGTAGTAGTACACGGAGTTCACGGAGTAAGTTTGAGTTTGAAATAACCATTCTGACAGCTGAGAGCTGAGAGCTTTTTTCTATTCTACAATCTGCAGCTTTGCAAAACGCAACATAATGCGACGTTCGCTTTCATCTCCATCTGCGAAATGAATAGTGGCCACTCTATTTTCCCTGGCACCATCAATAGCGACAATTCGTCCGCGGCCAAACTGCAAGTGCAATACTTCCATTCCCTCAGCAATCTGCTCCGAAGGACTGGGTTTGAAATCAGCAGGACTTACCCGTGGCTCATAGTCACGCTTACGAGTAGGTCTATCAGCAAGTAATTTCGGTTCTGGCAGACTTGGCTTTCCGCGACGCTCGACAGTTGATTCGATATGCTCCTCGTCTATCTCCTCAAGGAAACGGCTTGGATCATTGTAGCGGAATTGTCCGAATTGGTACCTGCTTGTGGCATACGAAAGCACTAAGAAAGTCTTCGCCCTGGTAATCGATACATAAAACAATCTACGCTCTTCATCCAATTGGTCGGGCGAACCCATTGACATATAGGATGGGAACAAATTTTCTTCAAGGCCAACGACTAATACAGCCTTCCATTCCAGGCCTTTTGCTGTATGCGTTGTCATCAGGCTGATATAGTTAGGCTCCTCATCCTGTTTTTCATCCTGATCCGTTAGCAAGGCAATGTTTGAAAGGTATGCTGCTAAGCTTCTGTCTATCGTAGCCTCATCTGCATTATCATTTTCCACAAACTCTTTGATACCATCCAATAATGCAGTTACATTCTCCAATCTACCGATCCCTTCCAGCGAAGTGTCTTGCCTCAATTCTTCATAGATCCCACTTTCTCGTGCCACCATCAACGCTACATCATAGGCATTGGCATCCTGGGCTTTCTTTCTGAATTTTTCAATCATCTCAATGAAAACCTGGAGCTTGCCTTTTACCGGAAATAAACCTGAGTTAAGGATAGCCCACATAGACACCCCTTGCGCCACCGCCAGTTCTGCCATTTGCTCCATGGTGGTCTTACCAATCCCACGTTTTGGATAATTAATAATCCGCTTGAGTGCTTCATCATCACGTTCATTGACCGTCAGACGCAAATACCCAAGTACATCCTTAACTTCTTTTCGTTGATAGAAAGATAATCCACCAAAAATCCTATAGGATAGGTTTTGCTTACGCAAATGCTCCTCAAATATCCTTGATTGTGCATTGGTCCGATATAAAATGGCAATGTCTTTATTCTCAAGATGTAGCCTGTTCTTATACTCAATGATGGTACTGGCGATTAACCTCCCCTCTTCCACATCACTGACAGCTTTGATCAATTTGATCTTATGCCCTGCGCCAAGTTGCGTCCAGATTTCTTTTGGAATCTGCTTGTTGTTGTTCTGGATTACTTTATTCGCCGCTTGAACGATATGTTCTGTTGATCTATAGTTTTGCTCGAGCTTATAGGTGACTACTTCTGGAAAATCATTTTCAAACTGCAGGATGTTTTCAATAGTTGCTCCTCGGAAAGAATAAATACTCTGGGCATCATCTCCAACGATACAAATATTGTGTGCACTGCCATTATATAGCGATAGTAATTTAATGATAGCATACTGCAGGTAATTGGTATCCTGAAACTCATCTACGAGGATGTATTGGAATATACGTTGGTATTTATGACGTACATCGTCCCTGTTTTCCTGTAGCAAGCGAAACATCTGAAGCAATAAGTCGTCAAAATCCATCGCACCAGCCTGCATGCATCGCTTGTAATATCTCGAATAGATGTCGTAGATCTGCGGACGTTTATTCATCCGGTCATAGAGCATCAGATCTTCATTCTTCACATACAGCTCAGGTGTAATCAGGTTGGACTTGGCTGATGATATACGAGCAAGGACACCGCTTGGATTATACTGTTTGGTATCCAACCTCATTTCCTTAATGATATCGGTCACCAGGCTTTTGGAATCATCCCGGTCGTATATTGTAAACGCCGGAGGGTAATCTATTTTAGTTGCCTCGACCCGGAGGATTCTTGCGAAAATAGAGTGGAAAGTTCCAGCCCATACCCTATCCCCTTTGGACCCAACGACATGAGCAATACGTTCCTTCATTTCCCTGGCAGCCTTGTTTGTAAAAGTCAGGGCCAGAATATGTTGTGGAGGAACTCCTTGTTCGATCAGGTAGGCAATGCGATAGGTCAGCACACGGGTCTTGCCAGAACCTGGGCCGGCAATGACCATAACCGGGCCATCTGTGTGTGTAACGGCCAGGCGTTGAACGTCGTTAAGGGACTGGAGGTAACTCATAGAATAATGGCAAAAATAGAAGATATGCTCATCCAGTGGGCTAAGAAAATAAGTCGAATTGGAATTCCGTATTTTTGGCGGCTTCATGACCAGCCTGGACATCATACTCCCTGTTTACAATCCACTTCCGGGCTGGGAAGAAATTGTTAGCGGGCGTTTTCAATCGCTGGAGAAGGCCTTACCAAGCCTCAAGATAAGGCTTTTCGTGGTCAACGATGGTTCGCAAACAGGCAACCTTGATGATTCTGTACCCGTATTAAAAACTGCAATTCCTGACCTTCAATGGATTAGTTATTCAGAAAACCGCGGCAAAGGATATGCTCTCCGCCAGGGAGTTCTCCAATCAACAGCTGATTTTATAGTCTATACCGATATTGATTGGCCGTATACTGAAGAAAGTATGATTGGTCTCATTCAAAAACTTCTGGACAATGTGGATGCAGTGATCGGCACCCGGAATACAGCCTACTACGAACATCTCCCGGATGCGCGAAAACGAATTTCAAAGATGTTGAGAGCATTCAATGCCAAATTGCTACGGCTGAAGGTGGATGACACACAAGCAGGCTTAAAGGGATTCAGGAAAAATGTGAAACCTATTTTTCTATCCACCACAATCAACCGTTATCTTTTTGATCTTGAATTTATTTACCTCCTTTCAGGTAAGAAAGAAATCAACGTGATTGGCTTTCCGATATCATTACGACCGGGAATTACCTTTTCAAAGATGAACAGAAAGATACTTTTTCAAGAGGCAAGAAATTTTTTGAAAATCTGGTGGAAGTCCTAACCCTTTTTATTATACCTCGCCATGACGCTTGAAGAATTCAAATCCTCACTCACGCATCCCAATCCACCTGGCGGTTTACGTCCTGAATTATTAGCTCTTTGGTATGATGCAAAAGGGGACTGGGAAAAAAGTCATTCGATCATCCAGGACATCGAGACAAAAGATGCTGCCTTAATCCATGCCTACCTTCATCGAAAAGAAGGGGATCAATGGAATGCTGAATACTGGTACCGAAGAGCAGATGTGAAAACACCGGATATCTCTTTAGAAAACGAGCTAGATCGGTTAATTATAAAAAATCTGCAATGAATCATTTCCCTTTCCAAACCTGGAAAAACCAATAAATTCTTTGCATTTACATGTAAATACTGATTTTATATCTTTGCGACGCTTAAATCCCACACCATGCGTAATGTTTATTACTTCATTGGAGTAATCCTTTTTTTACTATCATGCTCATCTGGTACAGAGCAGGCCACTTCTAACGACAAAGCAACCGATACACGAGCGTTGGTGCAGGAAGCATTTGATCGCATCGATCCTTTAAAACTTCCTGTCGCATTTACAACTAAACGGGTTGCCATGATTGAAAGCAAACTTACCACTGAAACAGATCCCGGCCAGCGATTAAATCTCAGCATGCAATATGGTACCGAACTTCTTAAGTTGGGGAAGACGTCTGACGCGATTGTCGTGTTTGAAAAAACCTATGATTTTATTGTCCAGAATAATGTCGAAATTGATCCGGGCAGCAAGCGAACCTTGATGTCCATGACAGCGATTGCATATATGCGTCAGGGTGAAATTGAAAATTGCCTTCAGCATCATAATCATGAATCCTGCTTCATTCCCATTCGTGGCCAGGGTGTCCATCAATTACCTCAGGGTTCACGTGGCGCTATCGAATGGTACAATAGAATCCTGAAAGAATTTCCAGACGATCTTGACTCCAAGTATCTCCTCAACCTGGCGTACATGACGCTTGGGGAATATCCACAAAAAGTTCCTGCAGCTCATCGTATTCCACCGGAATGGTTTTCCTCTAAAACACAGTTTCCAAGGTTCAAAGATATTTCACCTGAACTTAGCTTAAATCGTTTCAGTCTTGCTGGTGGTTGTGTGATGGATGATTTCAACAATGATGGCTGGCTTGATATTGTGATTTCATCATGGGCTGTTGAAGAAGAACTGATTTTTTACTTGAATAACGGGGATGGCACATTCACCGATCAAACAGAAGCATATGGACTTAAGGGCCAGGTAGCTTGCCTTCATTTTAACCAGACGGACTTCAATAATGACGGCTGGCTTGATCTCTACCTGATGCGCGGAGGCTGGTGGGCGATGGCGGGAGTAGATATACCACACACCCTTCTGATGAATACAGGAAAAGGATCCTTTGTGGATGTGACCATGAAAGCCGGCCTTAGCAAGTATGCGTGTTCACAAGCTTCAGCATGGGCTGATTTTGATCTGGATGGCTGGCTCGATCTTGTGGTGGCCAATGAAACAGTGGGCAGTGAGCCAAAAGGCATTTTTCTGTATATGAATCAAAAAGATGGAACCTTTAAAGAATCCGCAGCGGAATTTGGATTGACCATGAGTGGATATTTCAAGGGATGTGTCGCATCGGATATCAACAATGATAAATACCCGGATATCTATATCACAGACTTAAATACGGACAACAGAGTAATGGTCAACCAGATTGGCTATGGGAAAAGGAGTTTTGTCAAGGAAGGACCACAAGGAAATCCGGGTAGCCCCGGTAAAAGTTTTCCATGCTGGAGTTTTGATTATAATAATGATGGAAATGAAGACTTGTTTGCTTCCGGTTACAACCTAGGAGTATCTGCAGCTAATGAATGGATGGAAAGCAAATCCGGAAAATCCGATCCTTCCAAATTTCCAAAGTTGTACAAGAACAACGGTAATATGAATTTTGAAGATGTAGGTCTTGCGGTGGGATTGGACGAAGTTGCCCTGACCATGGGATGTAATTTTGGGGACATCAATACCGATGGTTATCTTGATTTTTACCTGGCTACAGGAAACCCATTGTATCAAAGTCTAGGTCCAAATAAAATGTATCTCAATATTGAAGGCAAACGCTTTGAAGATGTCAGTTATGTCGGAGGATTTTCCAATATCCAGAAAGGGCATAGCGTATGTTTTGGAGATTTGGATCATGATGGGGATGAAGATTTTTATGTGGTCATGGGAGGGGCATATGAAGGGGATGGATTTTATAATTGTTTGTTTGAAAACCCCAACACAGATAAAAATAATTGGGTCACACTGGATATTTCTGGTACCACTGTCAACAAAGCAGCCATCGGTGCACGTGTCAAGATTACTGTTGAAGAAGGTGGCAAGGAAAGAAACATCTGGAGAACGGTGACATCAGGATCTTCCTTTGGAGCCAACAGTCTTGCACTTGAAGTGGGACTGGGTAAGGCTACATCCATTAAACAAGTCAATGTTCAGTGGCCATGTAAGGATTGTCCTGATCAGGTATACACCGGATTGGAAATCAATAAAGCATACCGGCTTGAAGAGGGGAAACAAAATGCCGAGATGCTGGATTATGGTTATATTCCATTCTCTAATAAATCAGGTGGGCATCATCATCACTAAACATCCTGATAGTTACAAGGTATAGACTAGTGTATCACCACAAATTTCTCCCAGGAATACAATCCCTGGCTATTCGAGATCTTAATAAAGTATATGCCTGGAGTGTAATCCGTCAAGTCAATTGTATGCGAAGCTTCCGACAGTTTAAATTTTTCGAGTTGAATCCCCCTGCCATCAACAATAATGCCTTGATGATTTCCAACAATAGACTGCTCAGTACTTAGGGTGATAAAATCATGGGCTGGATTCGGAGATAGTTTCCATTCAGTTCGATTCAACTCATTCACACCTGTAAGAAATGCAATGATATCCGCACAAAATTTATTATTGAGTTCTTCCACTTCAGGAAGGCTGTCTGCCGGAGCTGCTCTCAGGCAAAGTTGATGCACATTGGCCTGTCTGCACCAAACTGAAAAGGTTCCAATATGAAGAAATTGTTGTTGACCCGGCAAAATCAGTAAAGAATCAAATGACCATTCTACATGCCCTCCATCGCACATTCCACAACCAGTATCTTCCTTATACTGAATATTGATCGTATTAATAACATCCAGTCCGGTATTGGTGACGCTGACAACAACACTATCATAGCCGATGTTGTAACCACCAAAGGAAAATGGCTCAGGTGAGTACCAGACCGGTTGAGCAACTGCTATTCCATCGATACGAATATCCTTCTCAACCTCAAAAGAAAATGAATCAGCTGGTGATGCATGGAAAAACATTGACGAACCAATGGCACTGCTGTAATTGCCACTCAGGACCACAGTATCGTCAATGACTTTCAAATCCTTTATCTGGATATCTGATGGAATGGCAAACGTATCTTTTGGTGTAAGATTAGGCCTGATTGCATATAATTCATGCCTATCCTCTCTTGTTAGCCAAAAAGATTCCTTCGAGGCGGCTATTTTGTTGATTTGACTATACAGCTCTGTCTGTAGTATTTCTGTCAAGTCATCATTCAAAAGTATGATACTACTTTGTGTGGAAACGATAATAGCTGTATCACCTACCGGTAAAATCGTCAGAATTTGTTCATCAAGATCTATGGAATCAAGTTTTTCAAATTGATCATCCAGGATGATCAAAGTTGATCCCGAAGCAGCTATATATCCCTGGGGGGCATTGATGACCTGGTCATAGACGATGTAATCCTCAGGGGATTCAATATGGTTTCCTTCCGTATTAAAATAAAGTTTTTCTCCATGTTGAAATAAAATGCAAAAAACATTCTCATCCACAAGTACCAGCCTTTCAATATAGCTTTCCAATATATATTCCTGCAAGTAATCACCCCAAAGTATTTCACCACTGGCGTCTGATGAACAAATACCTGGAGGTGGGGGATAGTCACAATCGATCTGGTTGATCCCTAAAATACAATTGCCATCCTTCAAAGGAAGTACATGGCATCCGATACCTGCAAAATTAAATACCTGATCTCCTATTGAGCTGGGATAAAATTTGGGACTCGTGATCAGACCATCAGGAAGTCTATCTACATAAAACAGTCCTGTATAATGCTCCAATTCATTCCCTATGATTCGGATGGTACCATCCGGAAGTTGATAACTATCCTGAAAGTGATTATGGTTGGTTGGAAAAATTAGGTCTGTTTGGGCATCCAATCGTATCAACCCAAGTAAGTATGTCATGGTCAATACTATCCTGAGATGAATTAAACTCCTGGCCGGTTTTTGGTTAGTTTTCATTGAGCTAGATTTATCCTACCTTTTCCAATTCCTCCCAATATTCTGCTGCTCTTCGCATATGCGGAATAAATATCGAACCGCCTACAATCAGTGCTACAGAGCAGGCTTCATATACTTGTTCTTTGGTTACACCAAGTTCATGACATCGCCCGAGATGATATTTTATACAATCATCACACCGTAATACCATGGAAGCTACAAGTCCAAGGAGTTCCTTGGTGACTTCAGGTAAAGCGCCATCCTCATACGTTTGATTGTCAAGACTGAAAAAACGTTTGATGACTTTGTTTTCGTGGGAAAGGATGACATCATTCATCTTTTGCCGATAGGCATTGAACTCATCTACCATGCTCATAGTATAACTGATTTAGGTTTGCGTAATGTCTGCAAATCGCATGGGAAAAGTAATAAAAAGATTCGTGACTACTGGACGGACATAGGTACCTCGCTAAAGGAGCACTGCAAGTAAGGTTTTTTACTTGCTAATTAGAAAATTTAGTACAAGGATGCTAAAGCACTCCTTAGATCCTCAGGGTTATGAAATGCAATAATTCCTTCTTTACTAATAACAAATTTGGCAGGTACGGCAATGACGTTATACTTTGTTGCAATTTCTTTTTTTCGATTATCGATGATATTGATCCAGGGCAATTCAAGTTTTGCCAGGCTTTTTTCCCAGGCTGCTTTCTGTTCATCGATAGACACCCCGATGATTTCAATTTTACCTTCGGCATACAATGCCTTTAATTCCGGCATCTCTTTTACGCAAGGCCCGCACCAGGAAGCCCAGAAATCTATGATGACTGGTTTTGATCCAATGACATCTGAAAGCCTGATGGATGTCCCATCGATTTTGTAGCCTTCAAAATCAATAGGCTGTTTGCCAACCCATCCGGTATTGGTTTCAAGCAGGGCTTTACAAATCACCTGCTCCAGCGAGTCAATATTAGCCTCTGTCTGACAATATTCCTTTATCAAATCCAGATCATCGTTGTTTACAGCTTTCCGGTTTATAAAATCATAAACTATTAGTGAGATAAAAGTCCTGAAGTTGGTGTTTCTTGTTTCGAGGTAGTAGTCTTCAACCATAGTGGCCATTACTTTTTTAAGACTATCCTGGAGGATTTCTGTTGGGGCACTGGCTATCAATACATCCTTTTCTTTAATTTCAGAAAAGAATCTGGAAAACCTGATTTGTGAATTAGTGCCACTATATGTATTTGCAAGTGTACCATTCAAATCAATTTTGAGATCACCATTCTCTATGGCTATTGGTGCTGCTAAAGAATGCTTACCATCCTCCCTCAAGCAAATCATCATGGCCGGTATGGCTTGTCCAGATATTTCACCTTTCTTCGAGTGCAAGGTGAAATGATGATCTGTGATTTTACTTTGAGCCATTGTATCACGTGTCAATGCTTCAAATAAAATGACATTTCCTTTTTCAAAGTCTGCAATTTTACCTGATATGGTACTTGCATATTGAGCGTTTAATTCTAAAAAGTTTGATACACATAAAACAGCGAATATAAAAGCATGGCGTAGTGTCTTCATAAGTTAGAAATTTAATTAGGGGAAGCTTTAACACTTCCCCCTTCATAAAATTATTGCTTCAGGTTATTATTTGCCCAGTTTTCCCAGGCAGCTTGCTGTGAACCTGGAAGCTTTGCGAATGTAGATTCTGTGGTGTTAGCATTGAGATAATACTTTTTACTGTCGCCTGATTTGATGGCCTCTCTCAATGCTTTTATTCCATTTGCAATGGTTTGGCCGTCACCCGTTCCTAATCCCCTGAAATAGCCTTCACTCTTTATTGAGTTCGCCTCTTGGTCGGATGTCATGGTTGGAACCGGACCATCGTTAGGATTCTGTGCATCTTTAGGGTCACATTTGCAAATGCAGGTCAATACTCCGCAAATACAATTTGGTATTTCCCCTGTATCAAGGCACGTTACAGTACATCCACATAATGGTGAAGAGCAGTTACACGAGCGATGAACATCTTCACTTGTCTTCACAGCGATGCCCAACGCTCCAAAAATCACTATTAAAATAGAAATAATTGTTTTCATAAAATAGTTTTTAACTGGTTAATTCCTACTTCTTGATAAAGCGGTTTTCGGAATCCCGCTTTGCTATGTAAAGGTCTTCCCTCCCGGCGCCAGGAGGGTTGACCTGGAAGAGCCTTGTTGAGCTATCAGCTATCAGCTGTCAGTATTGTAATACATTGATTTTACTTTTATTTAAAGACAATCTTCATCAGCATTCCAGGCAATACACATTCTAAAATTATGAGCTCCCCTGATAGCTGAGAGCTGACAGCTGACAGCTAGTAGCTGGTAACTGATAGTTCACTTGATGTTCATCAACATATTCTGGCATCCCTCTATCCGTAAATCTCCTTTACGAAGGGATTGTTGTTCACCGGTCACTCGTAGATCGTATGTCCATACACCGATACTGGCTTGTAATATGCATTCTTTCCCTTCGGGCAGTATAATCACTTCCCTTGTTTCGCTTGATACTCTGTGTTCCAGGTAAGCAGTGATGGAGTTAACAGAACTATTTTCGATACAGAGATCTGCATACCGGCCTTTGCATCCGGGATCTTTTTCAAATTGCTTTTTCGCACTTAATGCTTTGACCAATTCGACAATGATTTTACCACCTTCAATGACCTGGTCTGTTTTTTCTGCAGACTGTGCATAAATCCTTCCGGCCATGCCAAGGGCAAGACAAAGTATAAGCATACTTGATTTCATTTCAACTGGTTTGAATTGAGGCTGGATCTGGAAAGCAGGTGAAGCGAACGTATGATCCCGGAAACCAAAATTTCCTTTTTGTAAAATTCGGCTGAAGACCTTATATTTCCTATCGGAAAGCATAATACTTCATCATTGAAAACGATATTCTTATGCATGGATCCGATAAGCCTTCACCCAGGCTGAATATCCGGGCTATCCGTGAAGCCCGAGGGTACACCCAGGAATACATGGCTGAAATGCTTGACATCTGCCAATCCACTTACGCCAACCTGGAATCCGGCAAAACTACGTTAAGCATCGATCGCTTTTTAAGGATTGCGGAAATCCTTGAAACTGATTTCGCTGAACTTGTGGATCAACATCATTCATTTCACAAAACTGAACTGGAAAAAAACAGGGGCCTGTTACCCCTTCGAGCAAATCTGCATGAAGAAACCAAAAGTGTTTATGAGCAATTAATTAATGAGCTCAGAAACGAAATTGATTTTCTGCGCAGCCTGATCAGGACTTCTTAGGCGGAGTTATACGGTGCCTTTATTTCTCATTCGCCAAAGCGAAATGATCATTCGGATAGGGAGGAGAATTCCTGTGATAATGCTGCCAACTCCAAAAAAAATCATTTCATGTTTCATGTAGCGGATCATGCTTGTCTGTTTTGTCACATGCATATGATCAACCAGTGATTGCAATCCTTTTTCATCCATAAAATTACGGAAGTCACCAAGGGCGGTACTGGCGATAAAAAAGAAAAGGGGAGCGATCAGTATGAT
>DASXWI010000328.1:0-1545 GCA_036503755.1 Saprospiraceae bacterium
CAAATCTCTTCTCACCTGTATGTGCAGGTTTCCAATTGATCGTTTGGTTGAGTTCTATCATCCGGTCTTTGCAAGCTGTTGATTTGATAAACCAGCTATCTAACGGATAATATAAAACCGGCTTGTCCGTCCGCCAGCAATGCGGATAGTTGTGCTCGTATTTCTGAACATTCAGCGCTTTCCCTTCTGTCTTTAGTTGAATAGCAATATCAATATCTACTGCTACATATCCAGGTTCATCCTTATAGTCCTTGACATATCGTCCTGAGTATGGGCCTACATTTTCTTTAAATTTTCCGGTCTGATCAACGAGTGTAAGTGTCCCGACACCGTTTGCTTTTGCGATGCGTTGGTCATCTGCACCAAAAGAAGGAGCTGTATGTACGATTCCAGTACCATCTGATGTAGTGACATGATCACCTGTCAATACAAGGTAAGCATCGGTGCCATCAAGTAATGGTTCGATTGCATTTCCAAAATCAAGCAAAGGCTCATAGCGAATCCCTTTCATTTTGTTGCCCTTGAATGGCGTAGATAGGGATTCAACAACCGGTTGATTTTTTCCACCAAACCATGTTGATACAAGTGCTTCTGCCAATATCACACTTACAGGAGCTTGAGTATATGGATTGGTGGTTTTTACTTTAACATAATTGATATCAGGTCCCGCACTCAATGCGGTATTGGATGGTAATGTCCATGGTGTAGTGGTCCATGCTGCAATCCGTACATCCTCATCTGCTGCATCAAATAAGAAGGATGATTTCTCACCTTTGATTACTTTAAACAAGGCCACTACAGTAGTATCTTTTACTTCTTTGTAGGCGCCTGGCATATTCAATTCGTGCGAACTCAATCCTGTGCCTGCGGCTGGAGAGTATGGCTGTATTGTATATCCCTTATATAAAAGTCCTTTATCGTATAACTTTCTTAAAAGGAACCATACGCTTTCGATATAATCGTTTTCGTACGTGATGTATGGATTATGGAGATCAACCCAATAGCCCATTTTACGCGTGATATCATCCCACTCCGCTTTGTACCGCATGACCGTCTCGCGGCATTTGGTATTGTAATCTTCTATCGAAATGGATTTGCCAATATCATCCTTGGTGATGCCCAGTTCTTTTTCAACACTCAATTCTATCGGAAGACCATGTGTATCCCAACCACCTTTCCGTTCGACGCGATAACCTTTTAGTGTGTGGTATCTGCAAAAAAGATCCTTGATCGCCCTGGCCATGACGTGATGGATCCCTGGCATTCCATTCGCACTTGGGGGTCCTTCATAAAATACCCATCGTTTATCTGAAGGACGTTGGTTGACACTCTTATTAAAAATATCATGCTCTTCCCACCATGCCAGCATTTCCTGGTCGATGGCCGGGAGATTCATTCCTTTATATTCCGGGTAGCGTTTCATGCCTTGATCTCTGTTTTTATAACTAAAAAAGCCCCGCCTGTAATCTGACGGGGCCTATATAAGGTCAGATTACGGGTTTCTTTTATGTAATGATAATATGTGCTATGAGTTCATTCATCAGG
>DASXWI010000329.1:0-4604 GCA_036503755.1 Saprospiraceae bacterium
TTCGCCTTTTCCTTCCAGACCAACCCGATCCATCCCATCATTCCAGTCACCGGCACCCATCAATGGCAAGCCATGGATCCCAAATTGCAATCCATATTCGATGGCCTTTACACAATGTTGATATAGACTGGCTGATAGATCAGACCTGACAGGCATGTCATAATAGGAATGTTCTTCCCTGCCTAAAGCACGACTCTCCAGGAATTGAACTTGCTCATCTAATATAGAAGCATCCCCGGTCACCAGGATATAACTAGATGTAACATAAGGAAGCCATAAATAATCATCCGAACATCGGGTACGCACACCTCTTCCTGCAGGTGGATGCCACCAATGCTGGACATCACCTTCAACAAATTGACGAGATGCACACAACACGATTTGTTGTCGTGCCAATGTTGGCTCATTATGTAACAAGGACAATACATCCTGCAGCTGATCACGGAAACCAAAAGCACCACCGGATTGATAATATCCACTACGAGCCCAAAGCCGGCATGCTAATGTTTGATAATTGAGCCAGCCATTTGTCAAAATGTTTGTGGCTGCATCTGGGCTTTCGATGTTTATTACAGACAGAGATTTTCCCCAATACCGCATCACGTTTTGCAAAGCCTCTTTAGCTGCCGTTTTTCCTCTGCCCTGGTTAATGAAATAACTGATGTCTTCGATCTGCGTTGCTGCTCCAAGACGAAAAACAATTTCTTTCTTTTCCCCATCTTCCAGGTTTAAGGCTACTTGTATGACTCCACACGGATCAAGTGCAGCACCAGTCCTACCTGATAGTTTCGACTTACGAAGTGCTTCTGGATTTTTGGCTGTACCATTTCTTCCAAAAAACTCTTCTCGATCCGTAGTGATCGTTCGCCCGGCATCATTCACATCAAAGAATGCAACTAATCGCCTGAATTCAGTTGAATACGAATTAGTGGCGATGATGGCATCACTGTTGAGATCAACCTCAGTGATGACATGCATTTTTGTCTTATGCCTAAGATCACCCAACACCCATTCTACATAACCTGTTGCAGAAAGTTGTCTTGCTTTTCCTGATCGGTTATGAATACTGATGACTGTATATTTTATGGGTTTGTCCGCATCTACAAACACCTTCATTTCCGTATAGATCCCCCCTTCGATATGTTCGAAGATGCTGTATCCAAAACCATGTCGTGTAATGTAGGCTGACTTGCCACGTGCAGGTAATGGTGAAGGTGACCAGAAGTGTCCTGTTTCTTCATCACGGATGTAAAAATGTTCTCCACCTTGATCAGTAACAGGATCATTATGCCACGGCGTGAGTCTTTCTTCATGTGCATTTTGGAACCATGTATAAGATTGTCCGCTTTCGGAGATCACCGTTCCAAATTGAGCATTGGCGATCACATTTGACCATGGAGCAGGAGTGACCTGGTCGGGCTTTGTAGTAATGACATATTCTTTTCCATTCTGGGAAAATCCACCAATTCCGTTTTCAAACAAAAGATCACCAGGTACCTCAATGGCAGTCTCTATCGCCTGGTGATTTTTTTGAGGAATAAAATTGGACACCACTGGTTTTAATTTTTTTCTCCGGCTTAATTGTCCGTCCAGTGTACCAAGTTTATCAGAGATGATGACCCGTGCGACTGTCTGGAAAAGAATCCGGTCTTCATTGGATAATTGTTCCGAAGACCTGATAAATATACTTCCCGGTTGGTCTTGCTCTTCAGCAATATGGGCTGGTGCTATCAGGGATAGGATCTGGTTTTGTAAAACTTGCCTGTAGCCTCCATGATCTTCATTCCAGATGACAAGATCCACGATGAGACCTTTTTGTCTCCAGAAAGAGTGGGCCTGTACAAGATTCCTTACGAGCTCAATATTGGTACTGTCTTCGATCTGCAATAAGACAATGGGATAATCACCTGAAATAGAATGACTCCATAAGCCTGATTGTGCCCTTTGATTTTTAACGATGATCGCCGGATCGGCACGATAGGAAGCATTGGCATAAATAATCGAACCTGCCATTTTGCAATACATCAAGGCATCCATGGCGGTGGCATTAATTTGCCTCAATACCACCTGGCTGTGCGTCCAGGCTAATTCGAATGCACGATCGATCATATGTTTATCCTGGTATTTTCCCATCTGGCGTTCGCACTCCTCTTTGGTCTGACTTACGCCATAAAGCATATCAATGGTGATCGTTTCATAAGGCATAATGGTCACCCGGTATTGGATAGCTGCGATTGGATCAAGGACAGAACCCTGTGTTCCTGAAAGACTTTCTTTCTGCATTAAAGCTTGCGGAGAACTGATCGTATTTCCTCTTCCGATAAATTGATCCCTGCTGGTTTCATAAGCTATTTCCTGTGGAGTTGTGCCATGTACCTTCATGAGATGAAACATCCAGAGCGGATGTTCTTCAGCGGATCGTGGTCTGCGTGTACACATAATGCCATGACTTTCCGGGATGATTTCGGTTTGGACAAACAGATTGCTGAATGCCGGATGAAGCATGTCTGCTATTCCTGAGTTCAAAACAACTTCTGTGTAGCTCGTAAATTCCAGCTGACGCCTTCTTCGCGAACGATTTGTGATATGCAATCTTCTACATTCAGCATCATCTTCTGGCGAAACTACAATTTCAATATGCGCATCGATGTTATAGTCTCTGCGCCTGATTTCAGCACGACCCTGTGAATAGATGACTTCGTAATGGTCGGCCTGTTTTAGCGTCGGCTGATGCCCTGCTGACCAGAATTCACCGGATTCAAGATCACGGATAAAGCAAAAGCTACCCCAATGGTCACAGGTACTATCCTCGTGCCATCGCGATACTGCAATATCTTTCCACCGGCTATAACCACTACCTGCATTGCTCACCATGACATGATACCGGCCATTTGATAATAACTGCACCTCGGGTATTGGCGTATTTGCAGTAGGTATTACTCTTAGTTCTGTATTGACCGGTTCGGAAGGTATATCTGTAACATCAATGATAGGTGAGAAGAATGTAGAAACCTGCGGAATTTTTTCCTGTAGCAACAACAAGGAAGTCTGGAATTGCAGATCAGCCTGGAATCGTTTTTGCATGGGTTGATCACAAAGAACATAAGCCAGGGAAAGTAATCCCATACCCTGGTGGTGAGTCATAAATGCTTTAACTACACTTTCTGTTTGACCTCGTTGCAATCGCGCAGGTGTATAGTCGATAGCTTCATAAAAACCCCACCTTCCTTCAAATCCAAGTGAAGCCATTGATTTAAGATTATCATATGCCTCTTCTGGTTCAACCATAAGCGCCATTATGGATGCATAAGGTGCGACTACATAATCATCTCCTAATCCTCGTTTCAGTCCTAATCCAGGAACACCAAAGGCCTTGTACATATAATCCATGTTGGCATGCACCATATTAAAGCAAGATTCAGATGATCCCCATGGAAGTCCTCTACGTTTGCCGTATTCAATATGTCTTCTTACAGCACCTTTTTGAGTTTGATCCAATAAGGTTCCATCATAAACCGGTGCAATGAGCGTAGGCATCAGGTATTCAAACATAGAACCACTCCATGAGATCAATGCTGGATGCTCACCTGCATTGGTAAGTTGCCTTCCAAGAGCAAACCAACTATCCTGTGGAATTTTTCCCTCCGCAATCGCAACATACACGCTAAGCCTGGATTCAGATCCAAGCAAATCATAATAACCAGCATCCCTGCGATGTTCTTCCACATTGTATCCAATGGTAAGTAAATGTTGTACCTCGTCGAATAAGAAGTCGTATTGGTAGTCTGAAAGCTCATTGCATTGTTCGGTCTGCGAATCAATAGTTTCCAACATACTCTCGGCCATGGATCTGGCAATACTTATTTTCGTTTGAAGCGTCAGCAACCATTCCTTGCCTTCTGGTGCACTTACTTGAGAAATTGCTTTTTCGAGTTCAGGAAGGAGGAAACCCGAAATGTGCAATATATCATTGATGGAAGGGATTGCAGGAATCACCGGGACAATTTCAATGAATTTTGAAGATTGTTGAATATCGTCTATCCATGAAGTCAGTTGAGTCATTTCATCAAACACATCAGAACACTGATTCGCCAAGACATTTATCCACCAGTAAACTTCGTTCTCAACGATGGGATCCAGATTAGCCTTAACCTCATTAGCCGCGGTTAATAATTTTTCAAGAAAAGTAAATGTAGATGAAAGGGTAAGCTGATCTTTAAACTCCAATGCAATAAAATTTGATTTTACCTTTTGCAAAACGCCTGATGATTTTGTTTTCTCAGCGATCACACCAATGGTATCAAATAAGCCTTCGTACATTTCAGGGCGCAGCAATGGTTGGCTCTTTAGGGAGGTTAATCCTTCTTTTAACGTAAGTAAGCTAGCAGCAAGATTGCCACTATCTACTGTTGAGACATATCGAGGGTTTAAGGGTAACAGTGTCTCTGTGCTGTACCAATTGAAAAAATGTCCCTTATATCTTTCTAATACTTGCATGGATGCAAGTGTTTTTTGGGTTCTGTCTAAGAGTTGCCTCGTTGTCAGGTATCCAAAATCATGTGCTGCCAGGGAGGAAAGCAAATAAAGACCTATGTTGGTTGGAG
>DASXWI010000330.1:0-5830 GCA_036503755.1 Saprospiraceae bacterium
ATAGGTGCAGCGCTTGACCCTGCTATGGCTGAGGAAGGCTCCAAGATCCAGTCTGTCAAATGTGCTTCTTGCCATAAGCTCAGTGATGAAAAATTGGTGGGCCCAGGATGGAAAGGAGTTACCCAACGCAGGAAGCCAGAATGGATTATGAATTTCATTACAAACCCTGATCCGATGATAGACAAAGATCCTGCTGTTCAGGCTCAACTTGAATTGTGCCTGGTCAGAATGCCTAACCAGAATCTTACCGATACTGAAGCAAGAGCTGTGCTTGAGTTTATGCGGAAAAATGATGGTGTCCAATAATTAACAAACCTTCTTATGAAAAATATACAATGCTTTTTAGTCATTGTCCTGGCGGCAATGGCTCTGGGTTTCAATGCCTGCAAACCAAAGAACCTTACATCAGCCGTTAGCGGTGATGCTGCCTCTAAAGCGTATGTCGCTCCTGGCCAGTATGATGAGTTTTACAATTTTGTCAGCGGCGGTTTTAGCGGACAATTGTCAACTTATGGATTGCCTAGTGGTAGGTTGCTTCGGGTAATTCCTGTATTCAGTGTTGACCCTGAAAAAGGTTGGGGATACAGTGAAGAAACCAAACCGATGTTAAATACATCACATGGTTTTGTGCCATGGGATGATCTGCATCACACAGAAATGTCTCAAACCAATGGTGAAATAGATGGTCGTTGGGTATTTGGAAATGCAAACAATACTCCACGTGTGGCCCGTATTGATTTGACAACATTCCGTACTGCAGAAATCATCGAATTGCCAAACAGCGCCGGTAATCACTCTTCTCCATTTATCACAGAGAATACGGAGTATGTCATCGCCGGTACCCGCTTTAGTGTACCCGCTGATAATGCTAACGGGGATGTGGCGATCAATACATACAAACAGAACTTTAAAGGTCACATCAGCTTTATTGCGGTGGATAAAGAAACAGGAGGTATGAGCATCAGCTTCCAAATTCAATGCCCAGGTGTCAACTTTGACCTGAGTCATGCCGGTAAAGGTCCGTCACATGGTTGGTTCTTTTTCTCTTGCTACAATACTGAGCAAGCCAATACCCTTCTTGAGGTAAATGCATCACAGAAGGATAAGGACTTTATCATGGCGGTCAACTGGAAGAAAGCAGAAGAATACGTCAAAGCCGGAAAAGGTAAAAAAATACCTGTGCGGTACGCCCATAACACCTGGGATGAGAAAACACATACCGGCAAATCTGAGATCATTAATGAAGTGCTGGTCCTCGATTCGAAGGAATTGACCGATATCTGCTACATGATTCCATGTCCAAAATCACCTCACGGTTGTGATGTCGATCCTACAGGAGAGTATATCGTTGGTAGTGGAAAGTTGGCTGCATTGATTCCGGTATTTAGTTTTTCCAAACTGCAACAAGCTATTGCAAACAAAGACTTTGATGGTGTATACGAAGGTATAAATGTGGTTAAATATGAATCAGCTCTTCATGGTGAAGTTCCCAAACCAGGTTTAGGTCCATTACATACAGAGTTTGATGCTAATGGAAATGCGTATACTTCTTTCTTTGTTTCGTCTGAAGTGGTGAAATGGAATATCAAAGACCTTAAAGTGCTTGACAGGGTACCTACCTTTTATTCTGTAGGTCACTTGTGTGTACCAGGTGGAGATAGTAGAAAGCCATTCGGAAAATATCTGATCGCTTATAACAAGATCACCAAAGACCGTTATTTGCCGACAGGTCCTGAGTTAGCCCAAAGCGCGCAGCTATATGATATCAGTGGAGAGAAAATGCAATTGATTCTCGATTTCCCGACTATCGGTGAGCCGCACTACGCGCAAGCCGCACCTGCAGGCCTCATCACACCCAACCAGGTGAAGATCTTTAAGATTGAAGAGAATAATCATCCATATGTAGCTAAGGGTGAAAAAGAAGCCAAGGTTGTCAGGGAAGGTAATAAAGTACATGTCTATATGACTTCCATTCGTTCTCACTTTGCTCCGGATAATATTGAAGGAGTGAAGCTTGGTGATGAAGTATACTTCCATGTTACTAATCTCGAACAAGATTGGGATGTACCGCATGGATTTGCAGTGAAAGGTGCAAACAATGCGGAATTGCTGATTATGCCGGGTGAAACGACAACGCTTAAGTGGGTGCCGGACAGAGTTGGTATGTTCCCGATGTATTGTACAGACTTCTGTAGTGCACTTCACCAGGAAATGTCTGGGTATATAAGGGTTTCTCCGGCCGGTAGTAATGTGCCGTTGAAATTCAGTGTAGGTGAAACAGCTCCGGCAGGCAAAGAAGAAAGCAAGTAATCGGCCTGTGTTAAATAGGGGTACAAAGGAATACATACTCCTTTGTACCCCTTTCGTTTAAATTCTTTTGAAATGAACACTGAAAATAAAATTTCAAAACTTTCACGTGTCATCCTGGTGCTGGCCGCCACTTGTCTCGCGATCAGTATCTTTTTACCCATCTGGAAAATTGATTTATATGCTCCTCAATATCCCGAAGGCCTTTTTCTCCTGATATACGCAGATAAACTTGCAGGTGATGTGGAGATCATTAACGGGTTGAATCATTATATCGGTATGCAAACCTTACATGAGGAAAATTTTATTGAATTCACCGTGTTGAAATATATCCTTGCTTTTTTTGCAGGTCTCATTTTGCTGACGGCTATTGTAGGCAGGAAGAAGTTGGTGTATGTCGTTTTCATTGTGTTTACCTTATTCAGCATACTCTCTATGGTTGATTTTTATCGGTGGAATTATAATTATGGCCATAACCTTGATCCTAACGCTGCTATCAAAGTACCTGGCATGTCCTATCAACCACCCCTCATCGGGTTCAAACAATTGTTAAACTTCGGAGCCTACTCTATGCCGGATACCGGTGGAATACTTTTTATAGGAACGGCTGTGCTCCTTCTCCTTGTAGTTCTGATGGAACGCAACGTGTTTGCAAAATGGCTTAAGAGAAAGTCCGCAGTGCCTATTTTAAGCCTTGCGCTATGTCTCTTCACGTTTGCATCATGTGGTGCACAAGGGCCGAGGGCTATCAATTTAAACAAAGATGCATGTGCCTATTGCAAAATGTCTATTACAGAGCCACCTTTTGTAGCCCAGATGATCACCAAGAAAGGACGAGATTATGTTTTTGATGATCTCTCCTGCTTGGTTTCTTTTAAAAAGGAGAATAGCACTATAGAAATCGCAGATGCTTACGTTGCAGACTTTTGCATGCCCTCCTCATTTGTTGACCTGGACAAAGCCTTCCTTATTCAAAGTGACAGCCTCAGGAGCCCCATGGCTGGAAATATAGCCGGCTTTGCTTCACAGGATAGTGCAAATGTTTATAAAGTGCGCTATGCTGCCAACCCAGTAACATGGTCAGCATTAATAAGGTAAATTTATCCATGCCTTTCTTCTGCTCTAAAACCCTGTATCCATTTTTATTATCAGCGTTGCTCTGCCATGGCGTATTCCTGGCTATGGCAGAAAGCCTTCATGTTGGTTCAGGATTTACGTATTCAAAGATCAGTGACGCTATTGCAGCTGCTCAGACCGGTGACGCTGTCATTGTACATGGTGGGTTGTATAAAGAAGGAAATATCGTATTGAACAAATCTATTTCGCTTATCGGAATAGACAAGCCTATACTGGACGGGGAAAAAAAATATGAAGTCCTCTCAGTCAAAGCCGATCATGTCCTGGTTACTGGATTTAAAATCCAATATTCAGGCCACGCCGCTCTTGATGACCCAGGGGGTATTAAGGTGTATGATAGCCACCATGTCCATATTATTGAAAATGAATTATATGACAATTTCTTTGGTATATATCTGCAGTACAGCAAGCATTGTATCATTCGGGATAATAGTATTATTGCTTTTGGCACTGAGGAACAGCAAATCGGCAATGGCATTCATTGTTGGAAAAGTGATAGTCTGCAAATCATTGGTAACACTATCTCCGGCCACCGCGATGGCATTTATTTTGAATTTGTCAAAGGCTCTGTGATTTGGAGAAATATTTCACAGGATAATATCCGCTATGGCCTTCATTTTATGTTTTCCAATGATGATGCATACATCACCAATCTTTTCCGTCGTAATGGCGCGGGGGTGGCAGTGATGTTTACGAAGAATGTCAAAATGTTTAACAACACGTTTGAAGACAACTGGGGAGATGCGGCACATGGATTATTGTTAAAAGAGATATCAGACAGTTATATTTTCAACAATCGGTTTGTCCGTAATACATCGGGTATTTTTATGGAGGGCACCAACCGGATAAAAGTTGAGAAAAACGTTTTTAAGGACAATGGATGGGGAATGAAGATCCAGGCTAGTTGTATGGATAATAAAATTCTACAGAATAATTTTTTGCGAAACACATTTGACATCAGCACCAACGGATCTCTTGTGCTTAATTCTTTTGACGGGAATTACTGGGATAAATATGAAGGGTATGACCTTGATAAAAATAATGTCGGGGATGTTCCCTATCGTCCGCTGAGTTTGTTTTCCGTGATTGTAGAGAAGAATCCTCCCACCATGCTCTTATACAGAAGCTTTATCGTAACCTTGCTGGACAGGTCGGAAAAGATTATTCCCACCTTGACTCCTGACAATTTTATTGATGGAGTACCTTTAATGCAGGCCATACCATTATGATTGAGATCCGTCACGTTTCAAAGAAGTTCGGAAATCTGGAGGTACTCAGGGATGTAAATCTGACCTGTGCGGCAGGTCAGTGTATAGCATTGATTGGACCGAATGGTTGCGGTAAAACAACTTTGATCAAGAGTATTCTTGGAATGGTTATTCCAACCTCAGGTGCAATCATTTTCCAGGGAAAGGATATTGCAAAGGATTTTCAATACCGGCATGGGATCGGGTATATGCCTCAGAAAGGACGATACCCGGATAATATGTCCATCGGGCAGGTTATTGAAATGATCAAGGATATCCGCAATTCAAAAGAAGTGTTGGATGAGCAATTGATTAATGAATTTCGGTTGAATGAGATGTTAGATAAAAAGATGCGCACGCTTTCCGGAGGGACCACTCAAAAGGTCAGCGCGTCTCTTGCTTTTTTATTTAACCCGGATGTATTGATCCTTGATGAGCCTACTGCCGGGCTTGATCCGATCGCAGCCGAAATCCTGAAAGAAAAAATTGTTGCCGAACACAAGAAAGGAAAGCTGGTTTTCATTACATCTCACTTGCTGAGTGAACTTGACGAATTGGTCACACATGTCATTATGATGAATGAAGGGCAAATTCGCTTTCATATGCCGACGGATGTCTTGAAAGAGAAAACCGGAACCTCCAGTCTTGCGAAAGCCATTACGTATGTATTAAAGCAGGACGATGTTCAATAAAATTCAACGTTTTATCGTCCTTGATATCCTGAAGAACAGGATCGTCCTGGCCTATACCTTGTTGTTGGGTATTTTGGCATGGAGTGTATTCAGTCTGGAGGATGAAAGTAATAAGGGCGTTTTGACTTTGCTGAATATCGTATTGCTTACTACGCCGCTGGTTAGCATCATTTTTACAACAATATACCTGTACAATAGTGCGGAGTTTATTGAATTACTACTTAGTCAGCCAATTCGCAGAAATAAAATCTGGACGGGGTTATTCCTTGGATTGTTTTTTTCACTCGCACTTGCCTTTTTGATTGGAGCAGGAATTCCAATTCTACTTTTTGTAGAAGGATCGACAGCGCTGATCCTGGTGGTGATGGGGATTCTGATTACAGCCGTCTTTGTAGCCCTGGGATTCTTGTGCGCGATATTGGCACGTGATAAAGCGAAAGGAATTGG
>DASXWI010000331.1:0-2310 GCA_036503755.1 Saprospiraceae bacterium
TCTCCTGGCCGAAACATTGGTTTTGAACATGCGAAAGGAGATTTAATTGCCTTCACAGATGCAGATTGTATTGTTGATAAACACTGGCTGTCTAATAGCATCAAGTATTTTGAAAAGGATAGCACAGTTGCATGTGTGGGAGGACCCAATCTTACCCCTTCAGATGAAAGTGATTTTGGGAAAGCCGTTGGATTTGTCTTTGATCAACCCATTTTTGCAGCAGGTTCCATTCATGCCAGGGAATTGGATGAAGTGAAAGCGGTAAGCAGTATCCCGGGTTGCAATGCCATATACAGACAATCCGTGCTGTCCAAAGTGATGCCATTAGATGAAAGCATGCTGACCGGTGATGATACTTTATTAAACCGCAAGATTTTGGACTTAGGCTCACAGCTCTTTTATACGCCTGATGTAATTGTATTTCATTACCGTCGCCCCACTCCATTAAGACTCTGGAGACAATTCTACCGCTATGCGATTGGACGCTTACAAGTAGGCAAAAAGGATAAACGTTTACTCAATTTGGCGCATATCCTCGTTGGACTCAGTCTTCCGGTAGGTTTGTTCGCTGTCCTACTTTTGGTGTGGAGTAAAAGTTTTCTTGCATTGTCTATCCTCTTGATCCTTGCATTCCTATTTCTTTCTTATTACGCCGTCAAAGGAATGATCAAATGGAAATCAATCGGTGTGGGATTGCGCGTGCCGGTGGTGATTGTTTTGATTATGAGTGGTTGGTCGTGGGGGTTTGTAAAGGAGTGGATGTTTCCCTCTACCCCCTTTGCCCCCTGAAAGGGGGTACCTAAACTCCTATGATTCTGCTTGGGGTTCAGATAAATCATGCTTCAAATGTCATGTGGGATTTTTTAAAAAAACCACATGACGTTTTAATGATTCCCTTAAAACCGATATTACCAATTGTATTCTAATTTGAATCTTGGATGGGCAGATTGTAGCTGCCAAATAAAGAGCTTATTGCGTCATGCTTGCTAGCTGCAATCTGCCTGGAATAGATCTTTTTTGATTCCTACATGGCAGCTAAAATCTGCCCACATTGATTTTGCATTAGTGCGTGTTCTGATATATGGATTTGAAGCATATGCTTCAAATGTCATGTGGGATGACTTTATTGCGTCTTACATGGCAGCTACAATCTGCCCGCATTGATTTTGCATTAGACCATGTTCTGATATATGGATTTGAAGCAAATGCTTCAAATGTCAATTGGATTTTTAAAATCCAATTGAAGCGAGAAGGCGACTAAACAAGTTTTATAAATGTTAATCTTCCTCAGTAGGTACCCCCTTTCAGGGGGCAAAGGGGGTCATGGATGTAAGCCGTTCAAATAACGCCTGATACTCCTCCCCCATCTTCTCCTCCGAATATCTATTAATCACCTTTTGATAAGCCTTTATTGGCTTTTCATTATCCTCCCATGCTTCAAGGATAGCTTTGTCAATTGTCAATTCATCATCACTTTTAAAAAAAGTCGATTCGTCGTCTGTAAAAGCCTCACGGAAAGGAGGGATGTCCGAGCACACTATTTTCTTTTGGTAACATGCTGCTTCCAATAGAGCAAGACTAAATCCTTCACTGATGGAGGGATGAACACTGATATCAAATAGCTCATAATAAGCATGCGCATGTGGAATATGACCTAAAAATTTAACTCTGTCCTGCAGTCCATGTTTAGTGACGAGATTTTCCAGATTTACTCTTTCAGGTCCATCTCCCAAAATCAGCAAGCCGCCGGTTTTCACTCTGCTGAGATGGCGGATCAGTATGTCAATTCGTTTTCTGGGAATGAGAGCAGCTATGGTGCCGATGCAATAGGTATATTTTGAGCGAATCTCTTCCGCAAGGAGACGATGTTGTGGCAGGATCACACTCGGGTCCTTGACGATATTCCTGCCGTTATAAATTCTGCTCAGTGGCTTTCCAGGCAAGCGGGGTTGGTAATAACGTAATGCATCATTGGTCAGCACCACGATATGATCCATTTTTTTCCAAAAGCTAAGCCATGACATCCCCAACATCTCCGAAACCAATGGACCGTAGAGCATGCTTAGATCCTCATATACATAATTGTGGATCGTCGTTACGGTTTTAGCGCGACAGTTAGCAGGTTTTCTCAATGCCACAAATGCATCCGGCAGGAAGCCATGACTATGTATAATATCATACGCATTCCAGTCTATTCGGCCAAAAAAATTGACCTTATGGAACGTAACTTCTTTGATATCCCGTTTAGCCGACGATGCTTTGAAATAATAAATAGTAACTGTATGACCCTTCTGCACAAGCTGAGTCGCC
>DASXWI010000332.1:0-3402 GCA_036503755.1 Saprospiraceae bacterium
GTACGATCACCTTTAAAGTGGATATGAATAACTACACTGAGAACTTCGACACGGTTTACCTGAGCGGTACGTTCAATAACTGGTCCGGTAATGCCAATCCGCTTGCTGATCCTGAATTTGACGGTATTTGGGAAGGAAGTCTCGAATTGCCAAATGGACTTTATGAATATAAGGTGACACTTGACAACTGGGTTTCCGGACAAGAAGAGTTTATTGGTACGGAAGAATGTACTAAAAAAGATCCTTCGGGTCAATTCACTAACCGCCTTCTTGCAGTTAGCGAGGATAGAGATGTGCCTCAGTTTTGTTACAACAGTTGTTATGCATGTGGTGAAGAAGTAGTCCTTCAGTTTAAACTTGGTTTTGATGGCGTTACACCAAGTCCAGACGGTGTTTGGCTTGCCGGTGGAGGGAACTTTGATGTACCTGGCGGTAAATATGAAATGCACGATGATGATGGAGATGGCATCTATGAAATCACTGTACCACGGGCAAGAAACTTCAGCTCATTCTACACTTTCGCCAATGGCAATTGTCCGGATTATAGCTGTAAAGAAAACCTGGCTGGCCTTGAGTGTGGAGATCCTGACAATTTTAATGATCGCTTCCTTCCTGCGGTTACAGAGAATACTGAAATTGGAACCTGTTTTGGTACATGCGCTATAGATGCGTTGTGCACCGTGGGTACTCAAACACTACAGAATGATGAATCCGTTTTCAGCCTGCATGGTAATCCTTCCTCCACAGGATATTCTATTCTTTACTTTGGAGAAGATGCACTTGATGAAAAATGGGTAACAATGACAAATAGTCTTGGTCAGGAAATCGCACATTGGAGAGTTGCATCCGGTGTGACTACGTTCAATCTTCCGACTAATGAATTACGACATGGCATGTATCTCGTAACGGTGAAGGTGGACAATCGCTTTTATACACGCAAACTTGTGAATTAACCTTTCGGAAGACCTTAAGGATTTTATTGTTTCGATTCACACAAAGCAGAAATCATGCGATTCACTCTTTTTATTTTATTTACCCTGTTGATCCAGGCCTTACACGCGCAAGTGGACATCACAGGGAAGGTAACCCTGTTGCCAAATAATGATCCGGGCATCGGTGTGACCATTATGGTCCAGGGATCATCAGACGGAACCATTACCGATTTCGATGGGAATTATGTCATCTCAGTACCGGATCGGAGTGCAGTACTCATTTTTATGTACACTGGGTATGAAACCGTAGAAGTACCAGTAGGAGATCGTAATCAAATTGATCTTGCGCTTACCGAGTCTCTTTCGCAATTGAACGAAGTGATCGTTACAGGGTATGGTGCGCAAAAGCGATCAAGTATCAGTGGAAGTGTTTCTGTAATTAAAAACGAGGAATTTTCAGAACAACCAATGCTTCGTGTAGAGCAAGCCTTACAAGGTCGTGCAGCTGGGGTGCAGGTTACTCAAAATTCAGGTTCGCCTGGAAGTACGATGAATGTTAGGGTGCGTGGAGTAGGGACCATTAATAATAGTGATCCACTCTATATCGTAGATGGTATTCCTGTTGACGGTTTGGATTTCCTTAACCCTGGGGATATTGAGTCCATCAATGTGTTGAAAGATGCAGCTTCTGCTTCGATTTATGGTTCACGTGGTGCCAATGGTGTTGTTTTGATCACGACTAAAGGAAGTAAACGCAACCAGGCAGGTACGATTAGTTATGATGGTTATTACGGAATGCAAAATGCATCACGGTTACTTGACCTGATGACTGCAAGTGAGTATGCTACAATTCAAAACGAAGCTTTCATCGCTGCCGGGAAAACACCTCCTGCAGAATTTGCCAATCCTGAAGCAATGGGGGAAGGCACTGATTGGCAGGAAGCGATTTTCGAAAGCGCTCCGATCATGAATCATCAGATAAGTATGTCAGGGGGTGCGGAAAAATCCTCTTATACTTTATCCGCCAATTATTTTACACAAGATGGTATTGTAGGAGGGGATAAGGCCAACTTCGAACGCACGACAGTTAGATTAAACGGCGCGCATGATCTGAAAAGCTGGTTTACACTAGGACATAATCTTGGATTCACCTGGTTGCAACGCGAAGGTCTGATTGAAAACAGTCAATACAATTCTCCGATTGTCCAGGCTTTAAATATGGATCCGGTAACACCTATCCGTAAAGCTGATGGCACGTATGCGTATTCCATTTATACCAATACGGATATTGCCAACCCGGTGAACGCGATTGAACAGACGTATAATACCTGGACCACAAACAGGGTGGTAGGAAGTGTGTATGGTGATTTTAACATCACCAAAGGTCTCACCTTCCGCACTGCGTATAGTCTTGACGTGACCTTTGCTGTTCAGAATATCTTTTATCCAAAGTATGATCTCAGCAATATTCCTGAAATCAGCGAGGCACCTCCAGGGGAGAAGAGGCTTATCAATAGTGTAGCTGTGGCCAACAATCAATGGAAAAACCATCAATGGGAGAATGTGCTAACGTATCAGACACTCTTGAGTGATCGTCATGATCTTACATTGATTGCAGGGACGACCGCTTTGGAAAACAGGTATGATAACAGTGGTGGAGGGAATACCAATTTGCCATCTAACGATCCGGATGATGCTTACATTTCCAACACCATCGATCCTATCGAATCACAAAATGCTTACCAGTCGGCAAGTGAAAATTCTTTGTTTTCCTGGTTTGGTAAAGCCAATTATGCACTTGATGATACGTATCTGTTTTCAGCCACATTCCGTGCTGATGGGTCATCTCGCTTTGGGGCAAACAACAGGTACGGATATTTTCCTTCTTTCTCTGCAGGATGGATCATGAGTCATGCTGATTTCTGGAATGTTGACCAGATTAATTATTTCAAAGTAAGAGCAAGCTGGGGACAGAATGGAAATGAACGCATCGGAAATTATAGTTTTACTACAGTTGTGTATAGCGGCCAGAATTATACGTTTGGTCCTGACGAAACAATAACTAATGGTAGTGTTGCACTTAGTGCTGCAAATCCTGATTTGAAATGGGAAACAAGCACGCAGACAGATATTGGGGTTGATTTGGAGATGTATGAAGGCCGTCTTGGTTTTATTGCAGACTATTATATCAAGAAGACTTCAGATATGCTTTATGCATCACCTATTCCACTTGTGGCCGGTACTGCGGCTCCAATTCAGAATGTAGCTACTGCTGTAAACCGCGGAACAGAATTTACGTTGACTTATCGCAATATGGATCATGACTTCACATATGCGCTTGGTGCCAACATTGCCTTCGTGAATAGTGAAGTAACTGGACTTGGTCGAGGTGGTGAGCCTGTGTTATCCGGATATGTTCAATTTGCCAATGCGAATGCTGCTAAAACAGATGTCGGACATCCGCTTGGGG
>DASXWI010000333.1:0-1765 GCA_036503755.1 Saprospiraceae bacterium
TGTAAAATTGCTTCAACAGGCCCTGCTGGCAGACCAGTCACCTACGATAGGGGTGTCCGGATTAGCCGGCAGCGGGAAATCTTTTGCCCTATCCGGACTGATGCTCAGTGGCTGCGGACCCTGGCTGGTGATAGCACCTGACAAAGAAGCCGCCGCTTATATTCAAAATACCATCGCCGCCCTCCTCCCTGACGCTGACATTCTCTTTATCCCGGATAGCTTCAAACGCCCCGGTCTCATTGAAGAAATCATCTCCAGCCAGGTCATGGAACGAACTGAATCGGTCAATAAACTATTCAATAATTCGACAACCGGTTATCAGAAAGCTTCAATGCTAGCCGTAACCTATCCTGAGGCCATAGTGGAATCGGTGATCTCTCCTTCTTCAGTTTCAAAGCAGCAAATTCAAATTAAAAAAGGGGAAGATCTCGGTGTAGAAGGTTTGCTTTCCTTGTTGGTGGATATTGGTTTTGATCGTGTTGATTTTGTTTACGAACCTGGACAATTTTCAATCAGAGGTGGGATCATCGATATCTTCTCCTTCGGAAATGAATGGCCCTTTCGTATCGAACTTTTTGATGAAGAGGTAGAAAGTATCAGGTTGTTTGATCCGTTGACTCAACTATCGCAACGTAACCTGTCTCTCATCAATATCATTCCAAATGTTCAGACCCATTTTGATAGCCGTGAATATATACCCCTGCTTGAGGCGATCCCTTCTTCAACCTTTGTCTGGATTATGGAACCCGGTCTCATCATCGATCGATACCAGGACTCCTGGGAACGATTATCCTCCATCAGGGCTATCGACATTGATCCGGAACAACATGCTATCGTTCGTTTTATTAAAGAAAAACAATTTACTCCAACCCATTTTTTGATTGATGGTTTGAAAGCAATGCGTGTGATCATCGAAGGGGATACAAACGAGTTTCTCCAACCGACATCGATGATCCCCTTTAAGATGAAATCACAACCGAGTTTTAATAAAAACTTTCCGTTGCTCATCGATGACTTGAAGAATCAAACCAAACTAGGTCGTACCAATTATATTTTTACTGCGAATGCCCGGCAGGTAGAACGCTTTTATTCTATTTTTGAAGACCTAGGGGCTCAGGTTCAGTTTATACCCATTACCAAGTCCATTCATGAAGGATTTATTGATTCGTCAGCTAAAGTGGTCTGCTATACTGATCACCAGATTTTCGAACGTTTTCATCAATATCATCTACGTCGTGGATTTACTAAAGACCAGGCTTTAAATGTCAGATTGCTGCGTGAATTGCAGCCCGGTGATTTTGTCACGCATATCGATCATGGAATCGGGAAATATTCTGGCCTAGAAAAAATTAATATAGGAGGACATGTCCAGGAGTCAGTCCGATTGTTTTATAAAAACAATGATATCCTTTATGTCAGCATCCATTCGTTGCATAAGATTTCAAAGTTTGTAGGGAAGGATGGGACAGAGCCCGTGCTTAGTAAACTTGGTTCTGATGCGTGGGAAAATCTCAAGCGAAAGACGAAGTCAAAGGTCAAAGACATCGCGCGTGAGTTGATCAAACTTTATGCGCTTCGGAAAAACGCACCAGGCTTTGCTTTTGAACCCGATGGATATTTACAGAATGAACTGGAGGCTTCCTTTATTTATGAAGATACTCCCGACCAGTTCAAAGCCACACAGGATGTAAAGGAGGATATGGAGAAGGCCCATCCGATGGACAGGTTGATTTGTGGAGATGTAGGTTTTGGGAAAACGGAAGTT
>DASXWI010000334.1:0-7006 GCA_036503755.1 Saprospiraceae bacterium
CAATCCTGCAAGAATCTATTAGTCTACAATCTTCACGCCCACTCCCACACTCACCGCTCACCGCTCACCGCTCACTCCCTGACCTTGTCCATAGGTCTCATCCCCTGGTAATAAATCAAATACCATCCGCCCTCTAGTTTCGCAAACCTCCTCTTCATGAATAGGTTGGTGCCTTTCATCTGGATCCAATGTTCAATAAAACGATCATTGAGCACTTCATACCATTGTTCAAAATTGTGTCCGGGATCTGTAAAGCGATTGTGTTTTTTCCAATCTGCTTTCTGCCAGAAATATCTTGTGATGGTAGAGGTGTCACCATCACCTGTTGTGGGTGGCAAACCTTCCAGGGGGAATAGAATATGCTCCATTTGATAAGCAGAATCTTCGTGGAAGAGTCTGAAGAACGTAACAAAATCATCCGGCAAGGTATCGGGTGCAACAGATGTATTCTGTTCTTCTGTTGTATTTACGCTCTTGTTATTGCAACTTCCAGTCAGAAGAGGTAACAGCACCAGGGCGCTCAAAACAATAAACCCAAGCTGCTTCGGGTAATAATCTGAATTGAATATCATAGAACAAATGTATGTCTTCATAAATGATCTCACCTGATCCTTTATTGTTTTCCCAATCCAGGAAAGGAATGAAAATATGCTCCTTGAACGCAATCTTCCTTTTCCCATAAGCCTTATACAAGCATTCTTTCGCACCCCAGAGTACATGCATAAATGCCATGGGGTTTGTATGCTTTTCGGCTTTGACCAAATCGGCTGGTGTTAGAAAACGGTCGGAAATTCTTTTCACGGTATCCGTGTAAAGTTGAATGTCAACACCACATGGAAAATCGCTGATCATCGCTGCACACCAAAGTTCACTATGACTCACGGAAATAAATTTGGCAACCCCTTTCAGATAAGGTTTGCCAAAATCATCATACAGGCATTGGACTCTTTCAGGAAGACCAGCTATTTGATATAACAAATCACGGCTGGCAAGCCACTCAGTTCGTTTTCTTGGAGATAAACCCTGTAGCAAATCATGCTCATCTTTATGAAGAGCCGATTCCTGTATTTCATACCGGCCTGCATGATGCCCGGTAGCAACAACCGAATGACCTAACTCAATTTTATGCACGATTTCCAACAGGGCAAATCTAACGATTCTTGGCTTCCAACTTCCAATACTAGCTGCTCACGTCTCACGTCTCACGAATGACGCCTCACGATTCACCACTCACTGCTCACTGCTCACTAAATTGTTACATTTGCGCTTCTTTAGTAAAACCGACCATGATATTAACAGATGTTCAAATTTTAGAAGCGATAGAAAGCAGGGATATCGTGATCACACCTTTTGACCGGGCCTGCCTTGGGACCAACTCTTATGATGTTCACCTCGCGGGTCATCTTGCAGTTTATGAAGATGATGAACTTGACGCGAAAAAACACAACAAAATCAGGCACTTTGAAATCGGCCCGGAAGGGTTTGTGATCCAACCTGGTGAACTCTATCTTGGGGTAACGATGGAATACACAGAAACACATCATGCGGTACCTTTTCTTGAAGGGAAATCAAGTGTCGGTCGCTTAGGAATTGATATTCATGCTACGGCAGGAAAAGGAGACGTCGGTTATTGCAACACATGGACTTTGGAAATTTCATGTGTCAAACCTGTTAGAATTTATGCAGGTATGCCAATTGGTCAGCTGATCTATTTTCAGGTAGCTGGCGCTATTGAAAATATGTACAATAAGAAACCAGGCGCAAAATATAATGAGCGCACAGATCGCCCATTGGAAAGTATGATGTGGAAGAATAAGTTTTAGGCGAAGGCGAAGGCGAAGGAATGATGAGAAGGAAGTAAATTATAAGAAAGCACACATACACTCACACCCACACTGCTCACTGCTCACTGCTCACTTTCTTACGCTACTACAGCAATTCTGACTTCCATGCCTTAACACCCCCTTTAAGATTGATTGTATTTTCCATCCTGAATTGAGTAGCCAGCAACTTCTGTGCAAGGCCACTGCGGTTTCCAGATTGGCAATACAATACAATCTCAGTGTCATCTGACACTTTAATTTCTTCAATACGGAAAGGCAATTCTGTGATCGGAATGTTTATGCCCCCGATATTGAAATCTTCATGTTCATAAGGTTCGCGAACATCGACGAGGATTAGTTTGTCCCCGGAGGCCAGGCGTTGCTTTAATTCGATAGGAGTTATCTCGTGCATTTGATTTTATGCTTTAGTTAAGGACAATGGCCAGGTTTATCCTGGCTAATGGTGATTTGAATAGTTGATTCCATCTCCATGCTACTGCCATCCGGCGCAGGATACTGTGTCAAAACATAAGCTTCATTTTGATTAGTTATGGAGCCTTCTGTTGCCACATCCACAGATTTCAATCCGAGATTTTCCAGGATAAACATTGCCTCTTCATACGTTTTACAACTCAGGTCAGGGATTTTAACTTTTCCTCCTGATTTACCGGAAATGACAAAGTCAAGGTAATCTCCTTTTTCAACCTGAACGTCATTGTTCCTGCCCCTTGCATCCATGATCGTAACACCTTTGTATTTCACTTGTAAAACCTGGCCAGGATCACCTGGGTCAAACTTTGTATCGACGATACGTGATTTGATTTCAAAATGCTCCTCCAGCTCTTTCTTTTTTCGTTCATAGCTCTTGCCATACATTTCCGGCAACCTGCTTGAAAGTATTTTATCGGCACTTCGTTTTGTGATGGTAACATAGATCATCCTTTTTGACTTAACCAAAGAACCCGGTGTAGGGTTTTGTTTGATGATCTCACCACCAGGTTTCCCAAGTACATGGATCGAATCCTGGATGCTCATCCTGAATTTCTTATGTTTTGCATCCTTTAGTGCCTCGTTGTATTGAAATCCCTTATAATCTGGCATGACCAATTCTTGCCCGTGATGGGTGTACAATTTCAACCATAGAAAGGAAGCCAATAAAAATATGCCCAGGAATACCAGAATGGCGACCAGGGTGTACCTGAAATCCTTGCTTTTAAAATACTCTATCAGGCTCCCCTGTTCTTGTACGGCCATAGATCAGCATAACGCATTTTCAACAACGGTAAATGTAGGAAAAGATAACCTTAGCCAATTATTTTACCACAGAGATTTCACATGGAAGGAAACGGGAATAATTCTAGGTTAGAGATTTGACGCAACCTCATTGATGAAAGCAACCAGGTCAGGATTATAATTCACGCACCATTAAAATAAACCTATAGCTTTACCAGTCATTCCATAGGTAAAGGTGGTATGGAAATTGCGACAGATTGAAGCGAAAGGATGGCATTCTCAGAACCTAATCAAATTTCTGTATTTATTGCTGACGACCACACACTGTATGTGGATGCGCTTGTCATTGCTTTGCAATACCAGGCAGGCACTCCTTTCAGAATTCTCGGTACGGCAGCTAATGGTGAGGAGCTTCTTTTACAGTTACGCAAACAACTTCCGGATATCCTCCTCCTTGATCTCAATATGCCTGTACTCAACGGGCTTGAAGTCTTACCTATTCTACGCGCTGAATTTCCAAAGCTTAGGATAGTTGTCGTGACCAAGTATAGTGACCCAAGATTTGTAAGAGAATGTATTCAGATACATAGCGTCGCCGGGTATATCCTTAAGACAAGTAGCCTGGATGAATTACTACAGGCATTGAACCTGGTTTATCAAGGAAGCCTCGTCATGAGCAAGAACCTTCAGCTCTATCCGAAAGATTTGATGGAGGATGAACCTGAAAACCCATTTGATGAAAATTTCCTGGCCCGTTATAATCTTACCAGAAGGGAACTTGAAATTTTAGGCCTCATAGCCCAGGCTAAAAGCAACGCAGATATCGCGGAGCATTTGTTTATCAGCCCACAGACCGTTGGAGCTCACCGCAAAAACATAATGCGTAAGCTTAATATTTCCTCAACCGCTGGCCTTGTAAGGTTTGCCATTGAAAATCAATTGGGCTAAAGCCTGAGGCAAAAATTCTGCCAATTTTCCCGCAAATGCTTGAAAATCCAATTTTTAAGTTATTTTTGAGCACCCTCCCAAACTTTTATCACTTGTTTATTTACTTTTAGAGCGGATATCATATCCTTTTTAAAAGCACATGTGGTATTTAACTATGAAAAACAAACGAAGCTTATAATCCCACTCTTATATGAAACCATCTATTACCCTTTTATGCTCCCTCCTTTTTACATGCCTCATTATCAATCCTTTACGAAGTGAGGTCGATTGTTACAACGATTATGTGGCGCCGGTTGCTATTTGCGATGCCCACACGATAGTTGCTTTATCTAATACAGGAACGGCAAAATTATTTGCCACCGATATTGATGACGGCAGTTATGACAATTGTCACCTGGTTTCATACCAGGCTAGACGTATGACCCAAGGCTGGTGTCCTCCTGGAGTAGCCGACGATACCCAATTCAGACCTTACGTCGAGTTCTGCTGCGAAGATGTTGGCCAGACGATTTGGGTGGTACTTCGTGTCACCGATGCACATGGCAACTATAATGAATGCATGGCCGAGGTGACTGTCCAGGATAATTCCTATCCAGAAATATGGTGTCCTCCAAACATCACAGTTAGCTGTAGTTTCTGGTTTGGTCCGGATGCCCTCAACAACCCTAATAACAGGACTTTCGGAACCATTGCGGTTAACGGAGCCCCGAGGTTACCGATTATTATCAATGATCCCGGAAACAACTATTATAACCAGCCTCATAACTGGGGTCTGGACGGCGCAGCCGGTAGCGGTCTTTGTGGTGGAGGAAACGTTTGGGTTTCCATTCCTGAAGTCATCGATTACAGGAATTCCTGCGGTGTAGGGATAATCAAGCGTAAATTTTTCATCGAAGCTGGCTACTGGTCAGACTGGTGTTATCAAACGATTACGGTTAAGGACTACTCTGACTCCAATTACTATATCAATTGGCCAGATGATTATGTAGCAGATGCATGCGTTTACGGCCCTGAAGACGTGGATCCGGAAGACCTGCAGCCACCATATAATAAGCCAGTCATTGATGGATATAGTGGCTATGGTAGCTCTTGTGCCCTGTTAGGTTATGCCCATGAGGACCTTGTATTCACCTTCTCGGATGGTGCATGCAAAAAAATTCTCCGCGAATGGACAGTAATCGACTGGTGTAAGTATCAGCCGAATAATCCATGGAGTCCAGGCATCTGGCATCACACACAGGTCATCAAATTAATGAATTCAACACCACCTACTTTCGTCAATGGGTGCCATGATATTGAAGTTCCGGGTTATGAACCCAATTGCTCAGGCAGATATTTCGAGCAGCCAGTGGTGACAGATGATTGCACAGAAACTGAAGCTTTAGTCTGGGATTATAAGATTGACTTGTGGATGGACGGTTCTTATAATATTAGTTATGCTGGTATAGGTCAGCCTACTGTAGATAAGGTACTGCCTAATGGAACGCATAGGATTCTATGGAATGTGTCTGATGCTTGCGGTAATTACAGGACTTGTAGCTACAAGGTTAATATTGTAGATAAGAAAGCACCATCCCCAATTTGTTATTACGGTTTATCAACTGTGGTGATGCCTTTAGGCGGTATGGTTACCATCTGGGCTAAGGATTTCAATGTCTCCAGTTATGACAACTGTACTCCTGCTTACAAGCTTAGATACTCCTTTACAGAGAACGTATTCGATGCTTCCAGGACATTCACATGTGATGATTTAGGCACTGTGCCTGTTCAAATTTGGGCGCATGATGAATTTGGCAATAAGGATTATTGCACCACATTTATCAAAATCAACGACAATGAAGATGCTTGCGAAGGGATGAATGTAGTTTCTGGTATAGTGAACACGTTTACCAATGTAGCCGTGCCACAAGTATCAGCATCGATGTATAAGATCATGCCTGATCAATCTCTTGATTTAGATGAATCAGCTTCTTCTTCTGATGCTACAGGTCATTTCACCCTTGGTTTTGGTACAACGCAGTACGATAGGATGATCGATCTTAAAAGAGGTGGAAAGAAACTTGAAGGTATATCTACACTCGACTTGATTGCCTTACAAAGGCATCTGAATGGAGAGGAACTGATCACTGAACCATATAAATTGTATGCTGCTGACCTGGACGGAAACGGTCGGGTAGGAGCTAACGATTTAAAATTGCTCAAAAAAGCCATCCTTGGCGGTTTCAAAATACCAGGGTATGAAGGCAATCTCTCCTGGATATTTTTTGGTGATCCTTGCAGTCCAGATGCACCACTTGATCTGTTTACCGGCATGTGTCATAATGGAGTTGAAATCGATCACACAGGTACCTTCCCTGCCCAGGCAAGCTTTAAAGCACTAAAAATGGGAGATGTCAATGCGGACATGGTTAACATGGCCTGGATGGTATTACCGAGAACAAGCACAACGCTAACGCTAGGTGTCCGTGAAAACACAAATGATCATAGCCTGGATATCATCGCGACTAAGGATGAAGCCATATTTGGTTTTCAAATGTCACTTACAAACACATTGGTGAACCTGGTCCCTGGTGTACTACCTGTTGATGAAACCAGCCTTGCCATTGATAAAGACGGTTATGCCAATATAAGTTTTGGTCAATCAGAGCCTGTCAATGTAAAGGAAGGAGATGTACTGTTTACTATTGAAAACCAGGATGGAGGAGAGGCTCTGGTAACATTATTAGTTGGCCATGAAGATGCCCTTTATCCAGAGATTTATACAGAAGGTCTTGAAAATGAGCGTATTGAGTTTATTCCTTATGTTGGAAAAGACGCCGATGTGTCATTTGAAACCAAGCTGACCCCTAATCCTTTTACAGATGTAACCAGGTTGTTGGTAACTATACCTGCCGGAGAGAACTTCCAGGTCAGCTTGTTTGACATGAAAGGGCAGGAATTGTTCAACAGGAAATATGTTTCCTACACAAATGGTGCAGAAATTGTCATAGACCAGGATGTCA
>DASXWI010000335.1:0-2130 GCA_036503755.1 Saprospiraceae bacterium
CTACCAGCTACCAGCTACCAGCTACCAGCTACCAGCTATCAGCTATCAGCTATCAGCTTCCAGCTATCAGCTTCCCACTGAAACGTGCATTTCCTTCGTATTTTCACTGCTCACTGCTCACTGCTCACTGCTCACTGCTCACTTAATTGATCAAGCTGAAACACATCGACCTCCTTGCCCTCCAGTCCAGTCTGAAAACAGACAAGGACAAGGCTGGAGTATCAGTGGTATATGATCCTGTACGTCGAATGTATGTGCGGAGTACTCCTGAGGAGATCGTAAGACAACTATGGATACGGTATTTGGTGGAAGTAAAAAAAGTAAACAAGAAATTGATTGCTGTCGAGCGTGCTTTTTCAATACAAGGAATGAAAAGGAGGTTTGATCTTGTGCTGTTTGACAAATCTACCCTGCCTATCCTGCTGGCAGAGTTTAAAGCACCGGGGGTTTTAGTTAATCAAATCACCTTTGATCAGATTGCTGTGTATAATATGCAATTGCAGATACCCTTTGCATTGGTGAGTAATGGGATGGAGCATTATTCTTTTAGGATTGATGATGAGAAGAGAGGATTTGTGTTTTTGGAGGATTTACCTTTTCAACCCTCATCACCCTAAGGCGTCAAACCAATTCATTAAAGTCCCCTTTAGGGGATTTAGGGGTTAGAAAATATTAGCTCTCAGCAAACACCGGAAAATTATCCGGAAAGAGGAGACGGTCTAACAATTCAATCGTGAGCGCACGATCATCGCCACCGGTATAACCCCAACCTTTAGATTTCATATCGTAGATATGCAGCCAGCCGATACATTTTTCAAGAGTCTCAAGGGAATATCTTCTTGCAGCATCTTTATTCCTGTTGATAAAATACGGTGATTTATTTCCAATAGCTTCACCGATAGCAGCATCAGTAGCACTGCCCATAGACTTGATGGTATAGGCCCTTGAATAAAATCCATAGAGTAATGCGATGAGTGGAATGATGCTATATCCCTTTTGTTCGGCCATGCGAGAGCCGATGTGCAAGGTTTTGACCACATTACCTGATTCGAGTGCATTCTGTAATTCGAATACATTATATTCTCTACTCATTCCAATGAGGTCGACAATATCAGCTTTGGTAATGGCCGCACCCCCTGCATGATTGATCGCTAGTTTTAGCAACTCAGGATGTAACAAAGAAACTTCTTCCCCAATCAATTCGATCATGGCTTCTCCTGCATCCGCATCGATCTTTAGTTTCAGTTCACTCGCCGTTTTCAACAACCAGGGTAATACATCTTTGTCTTTAAGTTTATCAGCCGCGAAGATGAATCCATTCTTTTTGATCCCATCGTATGCTTTCAATCGCTTATCCATCGACTTTCCTTTGTGACAAAGTACCAGGATACTTCCGGGCGCAGGTCTGTTGAAATACGACTCCATATCTTTCAGATCCTCCATCTGCTGCGCTTCACGCACGAACACTACTCTCCTCGATGCGATCATTGGAAATAATTGCAATTGCTCTATCACATACCGTGCATTACAATCCATCCCATAAAGGATCTGCTGATCAAACGGCTTTTCATGTTGCTGCAACAGATGACGCTCCAAGTGTTCTTCAACCTCATCAATCAAGTAGGACTCTTCGCCGTGCAACAGGTACAAGGGATAGGTCAGGCCGGATTTGAGGTCTTTTTTGAGTTGATCGAAGGACATGGGAAAGTTAGCAGTGAGAAGGTGGTTAAATGGTAATTGTTAAATGGTAAGGTTGATGGGGGTAAAAATACGGTGTTTCTTGTCGGTTCATGTATCCATGGCCAGAAAAGCAAGGAATTGCCGCTGGATGGAGTTTCTTGTGCTGAGCGAGTCGAAGTATCTCCGCCAGCATAACAGGGACTGTGGGATTTGGTTCTGTCGATTGTGATTCTTCAAGCAGCTATTTATGAGATTCTCCCTGGACACAGGTTGGCGGACAAAACTCCATCTAGAGGCAAGGTCTTTGATACGAAACTAGAAACAAGAGAGCGGTTAGGGGTGAGTTGTAGAGAGAGGACTTCTGACAGCTGAGAGCTGATAGCTGATAGCTTTTTACTTTCTTACTTTCTGAAACAGAGAAGTCCCCTTCGTAAGGCCCAACCCTATCCA
>DASXWI010000336.1:0-2280 GCA_036503755.1 Saprospiraceae bacterium
TGGGGTATTTGTATACCAAGCCAATGTAACATTGGGCGATGGAAGAGAAGTGAAAGTGAAGGGGGATGTGACGCTGTTGAGGTAGGCCGAAATATTGCCCCCGACCCCTGCGTTTCTCCCTGATGTTGTTTTCTTTGAAAACTTCATCATTCCGAAAACGCCGGGGAGGCATGATTTACTTGTAATAAAAGATTCTGCATTAATACATCGAAACGAAGCGAGATACCGAACCAACGGAGAAGCGTAGGGTAAGGAGCAATTTGAATAATAATGACTTACTTACTCACTAATTTTTAATTATTAATTTTTCATTCTTCACTTTTCACTTTTCACTTTTCACTCTTCCCTATCCATCCAAGATGCGTATGACTAAAGCTGTCCTCATACTTCAGTCCATATCCAAATACGCGGTCAAAGGAACTGTGTGCCAGAAAGATCAATCCAACCTGTATCAACAAATCATGATCAAGGTATATTCCTGCAAGGGTAACAATCGCCATGACCCCTTTATGGTGTAGAAAATTGTACGCCACGGCACCTGCTTTAGTTGAAATCAGATAGAACACAAATGAAACATCTGGTACGAAAAACAAAGCCAGGAATATTCCCCATGAACCAGGATAGATAAAAAAATAGACTGCACAGAAGAGGGCCAGTAAACCCAGTTGTTCAAGTTTTAACACAGTTTTCATGTGCAGTAAGTCTTAAAAAGGTTAGTTGATCGTAAGCACAGTTGTCGTTTTTGCTTTAACGGTCAGTAAAGCTAAATTGGGGGTTTCTCCGGTCATCACATTGGTGGCCTTGCTTTTATTTGTCAGTATTTCAGCAAATCGTTTTGTATCAATGGTCATGTCTCGTTCATTTTTATTCATGATCACCATCACCATTCCACCTTCATTATTGTACCGGAAGTAAACATAGATGCCATTAAAAGGTGCAAAATGAAGCGTATTTCCATTAGCAATTACCGGGTTGCTTTTCCTCCAGTTCAACAATTGCGTCATATATGCCATCATACTTTTCTGATCGGCCGATAATCCCCTACCGATAAACGCATTGACCGCATCTTCTTTCCAGCCTCCAGGAAAATCAGCCCGGATCTTTCCATCATTTTTTGGAAAACCAGTATTGTCCAATAATATTTCAGTTCCATAATACACTTGTGGAATACCCCGTATCGTGAGTAAATACGTCATAGCCATTTTCGTCAACGCCACATCTTTTCCCAACTGAGTATACAACCTGTCCATATCATGATTGTCACCAAATACTAACATATTATTAGGGTCCGGATAGATAAAATCATTGGCAAGTGTCTCATACAATGTATTGAGACCATCAGTATACTTTGTCGTATCCGTGCCTTTTAAAGCATTCACCAATGCAGATTGCATAGAAAAATCCATGATGGTGCTCAGGCAACTGGTATACCCGTCATGATTGACTTTTCCTTTTTGCCAGTATGACGTGATAGCAGGATTGTAAGCCCACTCCTCACCAACAATTGTAAACTCAGGATACTCATCCATTACGCGGCAACTCCACTTTTTCAAAAAATCTTTATCCGAGTAGCCATACGTATCTTGTCTTATACCTCCAAGTCGGAGGGTTTCAATCCACCAGAGTGTATTCTGGATTAAATAATTGGCCATAAATGGATTTTGTCCATTCAGATCCGGCATCGATTTGGAAAACCAACCTTTTTTCCAATGGTCTTTATCATATTCTGAAGCATAAAGATCCTGGTTGACTGTACGACGATGATTGGTTTGTTGAAATGAATCCACTTTGTTTACCCAATCCTTGAATGGAAGGTCTTCCATCCACCAGTATTTTGTACCAGTGTGATTGAGTACAGCATCAAAAATCAGTTTGATGCCTTTCTGTCTTGCTGCCGTAGAAAATTCTTTATAGTCTTCCAGTGTTCCGTATCTCGGATCAACTTTGTAATAATTGGTTATCGCGTAACCGTGATAAGAATAGTTGGGCATGTTATTTTCCAACAAAGGAGTTGGCCAGATAGCGGTGTAGCCCATCTTGGCGATATAATCCAGGTGACTGATCATCCCTCTGAGGTCTCCTCCATGTCTTGCAAACTCAGCTTTACGATCTGCTTTCTGCTCCCACATGCTCTTGATAGCATCATTGGTATAATCGCCATTGGCAAAACGATCCGGGTTGACCAGGTAAATCACATCAGAGGTATTGAACCCTTTGATCGGGGCGTCTTTCTGCCTGGCTAAAAGATTGTACTTGTGCGTATAAACTGTATCCCCTTCT
>DASXWI010000337.1:0-5518 GCA_036503755.1 Saprospiraceae bacterium
CCCCTTCGACTTCTATCCGACTTAACTGGGCGCCGACTGATTTAATCTTTGCTGAACCTTTCAGTTCTTTTTCCGGAGGTGCAGTATAGACATCAAATTCAATCGGAGCAGAAGGCTGTGTTGGCAAGCCATGAATCGCTCCGCATTTGACATACCAATTTCCGTCTTGTTTAAAGACTTCATAAAGATCCCGTTCACCGGTCGGTGAACCTTCGAGGAACCTGGTGTAGGGATCAAAATTCTGAATAGTGCCAAACTGTGGCGTTTGATTATCCCGCACAGTCTGTACAGTTGCTCTTGCCCTGAGAAAAAGATCCGTATAACTCAGGTTGCCCTTGGCTGCTCTCAATGCTTTAATCAGCCCTGTAGTAAAAGCTCCTCCCTGTGGCATATCACCTGCTCTTTCCACACTTTTGCATGCGGACAACAATACATGCTTTGATGATGGTACTTCTAAACTTTTCAATTTGGTGTAATACCCATCCGCATATGAATCGAGAGTCCTTGATGCTCCGCTTGAAGGAGCCGCTCTTGTAGACCACTTGATATCTTCACCTGCATCGCGCGTACCTGAACCGCTGTGACAGCAGTCCAGGGAAACAAGGATGTGCGGAGGACTTGTTTTGTTTTTGGTAGCTACCTCATTGAGCAAAACTGCAAGTTCTTTATCAGCAAGGTGTGGCACACCACCGATGCCACTATCGATACAGATTAGAGTTTGGTCTTTGCCATTGGGTTCAAGCGTCAGGAATTCAGGAGCGGCCTTTTCTTCAGAACCATGTCCGCTGAAATGAAACCAGGAGATATCTGATGGGCCGGCGGCACCCAGGTGGTCACGGAAAGCACTTTTGACATTACTATAGGTCGCCGATGCATCTTCAAGACGTTTGATCTTCAGGTTGTAATCTGTCGCACAAAATTCATTGAGGTACGATTCGATCTGGTCAATATCCTTAATACATCCTTTTAGTTTTGGGAGAGGAGCAGGATAATCATTGATGCCGACAAGAAGGACATACAGGTTTTTCATCGCTTTAGCATTTCAGTTTGGGTGAGGAGAAGTTGGGTCCCCGCAATAGAGCCAAAAGATAGTATAAAATCGTGAGGAGAAAGAGGTGAGTTGTGAGTTGTGAGTGGTGAGTAAAATACGTGAGGCGTCAGTCGTGAGTAAAATACGTGAGGCGTCAGTCGTGAGTCGATCACTACATTACAGATCACCTCATCACAACATCACTACATCACCACAGGTATCGCAAAAAGTATCGTCCCCAGGATAAAAATGTAGGTCAGCAGATGCATAAGGGGATGGTCGATCTTGAGAAAGACAAACTGATCAATGGTCCTGCCTAACCAGAAAAGGGACATTCCGATCAGAAAGAAATGGCCAAGAGGGGTGGTCGCCAATTCATTCGTAAAGAAGAAACAACCTGCAGCTACAAACAAGAAGAAGTAGATCATCCTGCTATTGAGTACTTGCGTGATGCCACGGTTTTGTGCAGTTAATTTAGCCAGGTCGTTGTGCCAATCAAACAAGCGCCAGAACTGGGTATGGAACACAGCAAACCCCAGGGAATAAATGCCGCATAAAATAATCATCGTATGGTCCGTCACTTATTCGCTGAGTTGGAGGAGATGAGCAAATTCAAACAAGGAATTACAGGCAAGATCGACATCCGAAAGGCTAATGGAGTCCTTGAATCTTTCTGATCTGATGAGGACCGTAAGCGATCCAATGTTTCTGCCCCATTGCATATCGACATCTTTATCTCCGATCATAATGGATTTTGAAAAATCAATTTCCGGATATTTTTCTTTGGCACGATGCGCCATCCCAGGACTTGGTTTACGATCAGGATGATTATCATCTGTGGACGTGCAACAGAAAATATCATCAATTCGTCCACAAGTCCCCTCGATCTTCTCCCGCATGTATTGGTGTATATCTTCCAGGTCACTCTCGGACATCAACCCCTTCCCTACTCCACGCTGATTGGTGATGACGATGATTCGTCCAAAGAAGTCACTGAGTTTGGAAATGGCTTCAAGTGTACCTTCTTTAAAAATAAATTCATTGCGATTGAAGACATAACTGTCATCCTTATTGATATTGATTACGCCGTCACGGTCGAGAAACAATGTCCATGTACGATCAAGAATATCAAATGGAAATGGAAAATGTTTTAATTCTTCCTTTGCCCTGTTGTAATCTTCGGGGACACCGATATCGATAAAATATCGATCCTGCACTATCCCATAAATCTTATGCTTCGAATTGTACTTCTCGAGATAATCTGCTTCGAATGAAAATACATCAGGCCATGGCTCTGCAAGAAACGCTTCTTTATCTAGAAGATAAACCCCACCATTTATATTACCCTTGTCAAGATATTTTTTCTCTTCAAAAGTGGTGATCCTTCCCTCGAGATCCATCGTGACCGTACCATAACGATCAAAATGTTCCATGGGTTTAAGGGCAAGTGTGCATGCTGCGCCCGATTTCAGGTGTAAGGCTTCGAGTTCATTGAGCCTTGCCTTAAAGAGTGTATCTCCGTTAGCTATCAGGACCTGTTTTTCTTTCGTTTCAGCTAATGCCAGTTTTATGGCACCACCCGTTTGCAATGGTTCGGATTCAACTACACAAGTATATTGGAGGGAAGGACAATGGTGACGGAGGTATTGCTCCACCAACTCATGCTTATAGCCAAGAGAAAAAATAAAACGTGAGATGCCTTGCGATTCCAGGTATCGAATTACATAATAGAGGAATGGATGGCCCGCGACAGGAGCCATACATTTTGGAATATCTGGTATACTGTCTTTCAACCGCGTACCTAATCCACCTGCTAATATGATGGCTTCGTTAATCAAAATACTGGTCTTCGACAAGTTCGCAAATAATGTGTCCGGCCATGATATGACTTTCCTGGATCCTTGGTGTATCGGTTGAAGGCACATTGATGAGGAAATCACAATCTTCCTTCATCCGCCCTCCACTTTCACCTGTAAATCCAACAGTGATCATTCCTTTACGCTTTGCTTTTTTAAATGCTTCAATAATATTGATCGAATTTCCTGATGTGGAAAGCCCGATGAGGACATCACCTGCCTGACCTATTCCTTCTATCAATCGCGCATATACATGTTCATATCCATAATCATTCGCCACAGCAGTCAGATAAGATGTATTACAATGTAGTGCTTCCGCAGGCAGTGCTACCCTATCCTTATAAAACCGTCCCGAAAACTCAGCAGCAAGGTGCTGTGCATCCGCAGCACTACCTCCATTACCACAAAAGTAGATACGGTTACCGGCTTTGAAAGCCAGTGTGATCTCGACCACCACCTTTTCAATGGTCTTCAACAATTCCTTGTCGCGGAGAATTCCCTCTTTGACCCCGATTGATTTGGTGATGATTGATTTTATTTTTTCTTGCATTTGTGATTCCATTTAATGTTATATCAATCTCCACATGATTACCCCTGCCGCATGTCTTTGTTTCGCACCTACAGCGCGAGGGTTAATTTTTCTCTTATTGTGTTACCGACCTGTAGCCCCTATGGGGCATTGATATTCTATTTCAAATGTTTATTCAACTATTTATGACTACCTAATCCATAGCCCTTTCATCCATTGATCCCCTCTTTACATTGCGTTCGCACGGAGGAAATTAGAGGCACCACGGAGTACACGGAGGCATTATCCATAGTCTTTCCTTAGCCTTCGCCTCAGCCTTTGCCTTACTTTTCACTCTTCACTCTTCATTCTTCATTCTTCACTTTATACGGTCCATGCACTCAACCCAATCTTCACAAATTCATATTTTCTTTCTTTACCGCCAAATCCTTCAAGTGCTTGCATCACTTTGTACTTCGTCGTGCCGGGGCAATAAAAAATCATAAAGCCTCCGCCGCCTGCACCGGAAATCTTTCCTCCCGTTGCACCTGCTCTTTTTGCAGCTTCATAGATTTCTTCAATCCTGGCATTGGATATACCCTCTGCCATTTTTCGCTTTTGCTGAAAACCAAAATCAAGGATTTCTCCAATCTGACTGAGTTTCCCCTTCAACAGTGCTTCTTTCATTAACTGTGCCTGCAGCTTGAGTTGATGCATCGCTTCGATTGCAGATTCATCTTTATTGACCACATTGCCTGCCTGCTTTTCAATGATCTTCGCTGACTCTCTATTGGTAGCCGTGAAATATAACAATAGGTTGTGTTCAAGCTCGAATAAATATTCACGTTTGATCCGTAACGGGTTTACGATGACTTTATCATTTGGATAAAATTCCATGAAATTGACACCACCGAAAGTCGCAGCATATTGATCCTGTCTTCCTCCGGCCAATTTAAGATCCTTACGTTCGATCTCATAAGCATAATGAGCCATATCATATTCACCAAGAGGCAGCTTGAGCATTTCTGCAAACGCTCCAACAATCGCTACAACCAATGTTGACGAAGTACCAAGTCCTGAACCAGCAGGAGCATCAACATAAGTCGTCAGTTTAAATCCGCTACGTTTGATTCCATAATCTTTTTGGATACGGTTATAAACACCTTTTAATAAATCAAGTTGTCCATCTATAGGAAGTGTATCGCTCCATTCATGCACTTGAATTTCTCCCTGGTCCCAGGCATGCAGAATAATCTTTGGTTCATCGAGAGGTTCTATTGTGGCATACGCATAAAGAGAAAGGGTGGCATTGAGAATGGCTCCATTGTATAAATCACAATACGGGCTGACATCCGTTCCTCCGCCCGCAAGGCCAATTCGTAATGGAGCTTTACTTCTGTAGATCATAATGGTTTTTTCACCGGCTGAAACTGCATTCTAAGCCAGGGATTTAATGGTGTCGGCCAGCATTGACCAGGATAGTTTTTGTTTCTCGGAGCGAAGATGAGGAATAAAAAATTCTTCACCTAATGCATAAAACTCCAATATGGCACTGGCAATTGCTTCCGGCTGAGGCTCCGCCACAAGACCTGCCTTGTGGTCTGGCACCATAGCGGGCAAGCCACCCACATTAGTCACTACCATGGGCTTTTCAAAATGATAGGCCAAAGGAGTCACACCACTTTGGGTAGCGTTCTTATAAGGCTGTACGACAAGGTCTGCGGCACAGAAATAATACAATACTTCCCTGTCCGGAATAAAATGAGTGCGCATGATGAGTTGCTCACGGATATTCAAACGATCGATCTGCTCTTCATAACCTTTTTCATCTTCGTAAAATTCACCCGCCACCATCAACTTTATTCCAGATGACTTTATTCGTTCATCTGCCATCGCATCGAAGAGGAGATCCAGACCTTTATATTTTCGGATAAAGCCAAAAAACAAAATCACTTTGTCATCAGGCGCAATGCCGAGTTTTTCACGTGCTTCCTGTTTAGATACTTTTTCACCGAAGTTATCATAGAGCGGATGAGCTACAAGTTTTGCAGGTTTATCTTTTTCTATTGAACGAAGATCAGCCATGACTTTTTCAGACATCGTAATAAAAGCATCGCAACTTCC
>DASXWI010000338.1:0-5056 GCA_036503755.1 Saprospiraceae bacterium
AGTGGGGAATCGTGAGTCGTCAGTCGTGAAATGAGTGAGCAGTGAGCAGTGAGCGGTGAGAACCTCCTAAACCCCTAACCACCTTAGCTAAAACAGAACAACCCCCCGACCCCCTTCAAATGGGGAGGCATGATTTTTCTAACTTCTGGAAGCTGGAAGCTGGTAGCTTTTTCCTGATAGCTGATAGCCGACAGCTGACAGCTAAAAAAGGTGCCCTCCCTTTCGAAAAGACACCTCACTTTCATACTAATATTTGTTCGGCGAAGTTTAGTCGTATTTGCTCTTTATAAACCAGGCGTTGTCATTCATGACGAAAGCAAGATTGGCTCTCACGAAATTATCTGTCAGACGATCACCGCCGGTTCTTTTCCCGACATCAAATCCCAACTGGATCCAGGCAATGTTTCGCTGGAGGATGAATGGGAATGATGCACCAAAGGTAATCGCTGCTTCCTTTACTTGTTCACCTTCGATGACTCTCGGATCTTTTTTAGCATAGAAACCGGCACGATATTCAACCCGTTTGAAATAGGAAGTAATAGAATTCGCATCTGGAATCCATGCACCTCCGGCGCCGAATTTATAGGCATCCATCATTTCAGATTGACGTGCTTCATTTTCATAGATGCTCCATTTACTTCCCTGGTAGTCTACACCAATTCTGAATTTGGCAGCGTACCTGTACATCATACCAATGCCCCAAGCTCCTGGCAGCAATCCATCACCTTCCTGATCAATCACTAAAAGCGCTGTATCCAAATCTCCTGTAAGCGAATTAAAAGCCAATTTTGTAAGGTCGGATGTAGTACGCAAATTGGCCTGACCACTCACGAACCCACCGATGGACAACAATTTCGAAGGATTGTCATCTTCATCTCTTGCTTCCGCAACATTCAGTGGATGTTCATACATAGCTCCCAAACGATACTGAAATCCTTTATAGGAAATATCAGAACTAAAGGAATCATCATAGGCATTGTCGAGATCAACAAAAGCAGCCTGGCTCTCGAATACTTGTTGTCCCCTGATCAAGCCAAGGTTTAAGCCCGCTGATAAATTTTTGTATTTAAAACCATTGCCCCAGTTAAGCGTGTATAAACCGCCATATCCTCTGAAGTTACTATTGACTGTTCCAATAGAATCCACTTCATCACTGATGCTCACATTATATCCCACCTGGCTGAATGGTTTGATGGCAATACTTGTTCCCCAGGCAAAATCGGTTTCCTTGCGCTCGAGTGTTTTGTTAAGCGGATTGATCACTGGAAAATTTAGACTGAAGTGATTCAGGTTGCCGTTCCAGACAGATTGTTTGTCATCAATACGGGTGTAATTGGAATGTTTGGTCATCAAGCCGATCTGGAGGGTAGTGTACTGAAGGAACCCAAGTGAAGCAGGGTTTTCGAGATTAGCCTCATAAAAGTCATGATAAACAGCACCAAGTCCCCCCATGGAATGACTGCTGGGCAGGTCACTGTCAATAAAATCCCCCAAACCAAACTGAGAAAAAGGTGAATTATCCTTTGGTTGTGCCAGGACAGGACCTGCTATACTTGTTATTAAAATACAGATTAACAGGTACTTAATAGTAGAATTAAACATTAAAAGCTAAGATTTGGAAAAGGCCTTGTGTGACCAGTTCGGGTGCGACAAATATCTGACTTTCTATCTGTTCTGCCAAGAAAGCAGCATCTCCACCGGTCATAACGACGAAAACCTCTCCGAAAGCATCTTTGGCACGTTGAAAAATTCCTTCTATCTCCATGACCATACCCAGGCAAGCCCCATTCTGAAGGGCGTGGATGGTTGAATCTCCGAAGGGTATTTCCGGCCAGCCTGGTTCTACGAGCGGAAGTCTTGCTGTGTATTCATGCATAGATTGCAATCTCATTTTCAACCCCGGAGCAATATTGCCGCCGAGGAAAATTCCTTTTTCAAGCACAATATCCATGGTCATACATGTGCCGACACTAACCACAAGACAATTTTTTCCCGGATACAGGGCATTCGCTCCACAAGCCGCAGCTATACGATCTCTTCCTAATGTAGCAGCAGTCGAATAGACTAATTTGACAGGCATCGGGGTTTGGTGTGTCAATTCAATTTTTTTCCCTTTGATTTCGAGTTGCTCTATGGACCAGCTTCGCTCACCTGTTGTAGAAACAATAGCGTGATTAATGGGATGACGACCTGATAATGCATGGATAGGAGCCAAATCATTTTCAGCGGCAATCAAAAGCTCTATGAGGTTACCCTCCTCATTGTACACTGCAGCTTTTGTTCGTGTATTTCCGGCATCGATACAAAGAAACATGATAAGTTAGCAGTTAGCAGTTAGGAGTTAGAAGTGAGCAGTTAGCAACTAGCAGTTAAAACAAATTAAAAACATAAACTTATAAAAATAAGATGCCAGACATCAGACGCCAGATTGTAGAAGCGTGTGGGTAATGAGTGTGAGTAAGAACACATAAACAATTAACCATTTAACCAAATAACCATTTAAACCTTTAATGTTTAAAGTGTCTGATGCCGGTGATGAGCATAGCCATTCCTGCATTGTTGCAATAGTCAATGCTGTCCTTATCTTTTACTGAGCCACCTGGATGAATGACTGCAGTAATGCCAGCCTCGTGTGCAATCTCTACACAATCAGGAAATGGGAAAAAAGCTTCGGATGCCATGACTGCACCTTTCAGGCCTAAACCAAAAGAATTTGCTTTGAGGATAGCGTGCTTGAGAGAATCTACTCTAGAAGTTTGTCCACAACCCATACCAATCAATTGATTGTCTTTCACAATGGCAATACCATTTGATTTGAGGTGCTTGACACATTTGTTGGCAAATATCAGGTCGCGCAGTTCTGCTGCGGTTGGCTTGCGGTTAGTTGCTTCTTTAATGTGAGCCATATCCACATTGACATTATCCATATCCTGAACAATAAACCCATCGAGGATATTTTTGACCATTCGGTCTGCTGTTGGATACGTATGAAGTTGAAGTAAGATTCTATTCTTCTTTGCGCCGAGAACAGTTAAAGCTTCTTTCGTAAACGATGGCGCGATCAACACTTCATAAAAGATCTCATCAATTTCTTTTGCAGTCCTTTCATCAATGTCTTTATTGCAAATCAAAACGCCACCGAATGCAGAAACAGGGTCTGCAGCAAGTGCATCTTTCCATGCTTGATGCACCGTATTTCTAGTCGCCACACCGCATGCATTGGTATGTTTGAGAATGGCAAAGGTCGCTTCGTCGTCTTTAAATTCGCGCATCAGGGATACAGCTGCATCAACGTCTACGAGATTATTATAAGAAAGCTCCTTGCCATTGAGTTTATAAAAATTGGTTTCCAACTCACCGAAGAAGTATGCTTCCTGATGTGGGTTTTCTCCATAACGCAAAGGCATGCCGGAATGAACCGAAATTTTAAGGCTCATGTCTTCACCGTCGCGATTGAAGTAATCATAAATATGCTTGTCATAATGTGATGACACTCTGAAAGCACGAGTAGCAAATTGTTTCCTGTCCTCCAGTGAACTGTTGGCACCTTTTGTTTCAAGCAAGTATTTGAGGCCATCATAATCTTCCCTTGAGGGAACGATGACGACATCATTATAATTTTTTGCTGCCGCGCGAATCAAAGAAATGCCACCGATATCGATTTTTTCAATGATAGCGGATTCATCATCTGTTGCGCGGACTGTGTCTTCAAAAGGATAGAGATCCACTATGACCAGGTCTATGGCGGGGATATCATATTGCATCAATTGCTCCAGGTGATCTTTCTCCCGTCGGGCAAGAATACCTCCGAAAATTTTTGGGTGAAGGGTTTTCACACGCCCATCCAGGATCGAGGGATAGCCTGTCAGTTTTTCGACAGCATTTGCTTTGACTCCCTTGGAATGGATATAATCTAGGCTGCCGCCGGTGCTATATATAGTTACTTTATTCTTTTCCAGCAGGTTGATGATGGCATCGAGGCCATCTTTATGATATACGGAGATCAGGGCGTTGTGGATAGGCTTAGTGCCGGACATAATCAGGTTGGTTGAATAAGGAGGCAAAGGTAGTAAAAGGCGAAAGGCTAAGGCGAAGGCGAAGAAAGAATAAGACGAAGGTGAAGGTGAAGGTTTATAAGGATGTAGAGACGCGATTAATCGCGTCTCTACATCCTTATAAACCTTTGAAGAATAATCACCTACCTGAAATAGGATCCTCAGCCTTAGTCTTAACCTTTTTTCGCTTTTAGCTTGAGGATATTGCCTTCATTGAAGCAATGGCGACACCTCGCTTCGTAGATATCTTTTTCTCCGAGGACCACGGTTTCTGCATCGGAGGTCAGTCGGTAGGTGTGGGTGGCCAGGTTGCCGCAATGGTTGCAGATGGCATGGAGCTTGGTGACATACTCAGCAACTGCGAGCAGGTCGGGCATGGGGCCAAATGGCTGACCACGAAAATCCATATCCAGCCCGGCTACAATCACACGATGGCCTTTTAGTGCAAGTTCTTCACAAACAGCCCTTAAGCTGTCATCAAAAAACTGGGCCTCATCAATACCAATAACATCGATATGATCAGCTACTTCGAGGATTTCTGAAGAGTGGTTGACAGACCTTGATTTAATGGACCTGGCATCATGGCTGACCACTTCATCTGTACTGTATCGGGTATCTCTCGCCGGCTTAAAGATTTCAACGCTTTGTTCCGCGATAATGACTCGTTTCAGACGACGGATCAGTTCTTCCGTTTTTCCGGAAAACATTGAACCACAGATAACTTCAATCCAGCCTCTGCGTTGTGTATAAAAGGAGGGTTCGAGAAACATGTTAATTGCAAAGATGCATTGTTCTGTTTACTCCTCAGGCGGCTGACCGGAATATTCTGATATTCACACAATATTAACCGGTTTTTTATCATATATGATTCTGAACCGCAGTAAATTGCAAGCATTATACTATAACCTTATGGATCTGAACAGAGCACAGCATTTAATCACCAAAATCCAATCGTTTCTTGAAAATGGGAACGGTAATGCCCTATCAAGACTTGAAAAGGA
>DASXWI010000339.1:0-3642 GCA_036503755.1 Saprospiraceae bacterium
CGATTAAGGAGAATTTCAATCCGCCAACAGATTACAGGTATCCATTTATGGAATAATACCTTCTAAAGAAAAGGGATATCATTAATTAACCGGTGGAAAAATTCATCCACTAATTCCCTTTTAAGAAGTATGATCATCAGCATGCCCGCTAATGCACCAGCGAAGTGTGCTGAGTGATCAAGCCGTCCTCGTCCATGGTTTGCTGCCCATGAAGAGTAAATCAAGTAACCGACACCAGCTATAATGGCAGGAACAGGGATAATAAAAAACAAGTAAAGCATTGCCCAGGGATTCATCAAAATGTAGATGAAAACAATGCCACTCACAGCACCTGATGCGCCAATGCTTGAAAATGTTCCAGTGTTTTTCTTACTCACAAAAGTTGGAATATTGGCTATGACTATATTGCATAGATACAAGACCAGGTAGATGATTCGTCCAGGTACTTGGCCGAATTCGTTAACGATATACCTTTCAATGTAGTCACCGAAACTATAGAGGACAAACATGTTCACAAGCAAGTGTGTCCAATCAGCATGCACAAAACCGGAAGTCAAAAGCCGGTAGTATTCTTTCATTGTGGCCTCCCTTGCAGGAAAATGTTTCAACCGATCAATGACTGTATAATTGTTGAAACCCCGGTAAGAAACCAGGGCCGTGAAAAGGATGATGAGCAAGGTAATAGAGATGTCCATCATTTGGTTTGTGTAAAGTGATTTAAAAACTCAGGCATGGTGGTAGGATTCGCCGCGTAAAATAGTACATGCCCGGTAGATTTGCTCAAGAACCATCAGGCGGCAAAGCTGATGAGGTAAGGTCATTGCAGAAAGACCAAGTAATTCATCCGCCCTGGCTACCACTTTCTGATCATATCCATACGCTGAACCAATGACAAACACAACCCGCTTATGTGAGCCTTGTCTCCATGCTTCGAGACGATTGGCAAATTGAACCGATGTTAATTGTGGACCTCTTTCATCCAGCAGGATAACTTTAGTTGGGCTGGATTCAAATTGTTGCAATAGCCAGGATGATTCCTCATGTAAAACCTGGGCTTGTAGATTGCTCTTTGACACTTGAATACATTTGTATTCAAACGGGAGATATCGATCTATTCTTTTTTTGAAAATGGTTTCTCCTTCAACAACCCATTTGTCGGAAGGAGCACCCATGGCCCATAAATGGACTTTCATAATTACTTCGACGAAAAGAGGAAAAACTCCCAGGGACCAAGATTGATAGGTTGACCTGTATCCAGGATGAGTTCGTCATCTGTAAATACAATGTTCATTTCCGTAATGGCAGTTTGAAGAGTAGTCTTTTGGGCCTTTCCGGTGAGATTGAAAACTCCGATGAATTTATCACCATCCTTTTCACGGATAAAGGCATACACTTCCTTTGATTCATTGATCCTTCTGGACAATCCACCATTTTCACCGTTCCATAACGCCTTGTTCTTCTTCTTCAATTCATTTAGCGTTGTATAGAAATCCTGGTATTCATAATTTTTAAACGGAATCGTATCCTTTTCAAAAAAGGCCAGGCGTTTTTTTAATGGTTCTTCTTGCCCGCTATACATCAACGGCATGCCATCGAGCGTTGCGCACAAAGCAGCGAAGGTTTTATGTCCATCGCCCATACGTTCAAACTCAGTTCCTGCCCAACTATTTTCATCATGGTTGCTGGTGAAATACATATGATACCCGTAGGTGTAGTCTTTGCGTTCAAGTGCTAACAGCGTATCAATTGCATTGACATTATCTTTTCCATTGGCAATATCATTCAATTTATGGTGGATCTTCCAGGCATAAGTCGCAACAAAACTGGAGTCATTCCGTAAATAGGGTTCTTCTCCTTCAGCAAGCATGAATAAGGGTTTCTTCAAACCGGAAATTGTATTGCTTACTTCATCCCAATAATCTGCAGGCACACCGTGTGCATGATCAACCCGGAATCCATCCACATTATAATCTTCAATCCAATAAATCATGTCGTCAATGATTTGCCTACGCATATCTGGATTGCTGAGATTCAATTCAGCGACGTCGGTCCATCCCCAGGGCTCTCCTGTTTCTTCATTAATCGGGTCACGAATTTCCCCTTTCTCATTTTTATTGTAGTAATCTGGATGATCTTTAATCCAAGGATGATCCCATCCGGTGTGGTGAGGAACCCAGTCGAGGATGACATGCATATCCATTGCATGTATGGAGTCGACCAGTCTCTTGAAATCAGCATAATTTCCAAACAATGGGTTTACGGCTCTGAAATCTGACACCGCGTAATAACTGCCAAGGGTCCCTTTTCTTTCAGGCACACTTATCGGATGTATCGGCATCAACCAGAGGATGTCTACGCCCATTTTCTTTAGACGGGGAAGATGTTCTCTGAATGCATCAAATGTTCCTTCAGGAGTATATTGCCGGATGTTGACTTCATAAATATTTGCCGAATGAGACCATGTCGGAGGTGTAACCCGTCCCCGTACATTATCTACTTCTTTTTCCACATTCACGTTCTTACAGGATAATGTAAACATCATAGTCATACTCAAAGTCATTAGAAGCCATGGGTGAATTAGGATTCTTTTCATTTTGGTTGTAAATAAGGCGTAAACATATATAAAATAGTTCACTATTTAACCAGGGAAGAATATTGCCGGAGCTTATCCAGGGATACCCTAAGATCCTTTGGGAGATTGGATTCCACCGTTATATCTTCCCCTGATGTAAAATCCTTAATACGGATAAATGAAGCATGCAGCGCTACGCGGGACAACAGGGGACGTTCTTCCTCTTCATCTTTGCCGAGCCTGTATTTATGTTTTCCTTTTAAAGAGGATAGGTAAAGTGGTTTTCCAGAACCGTAAACATTATCTGCGATAATGGGAAGACCGATTGAGGCTAAATGTACCCGGATCTGATGGGTTCTTCCTGTAAGCGGATTTGCTTCAATATAGGAATGATGCTGGAAGCCTTCCAATAATTTCCATTTCGTCTGGCTGGATTTACCTCTCTTGGTGATGATGACTTTTCCGATAGACTGCGTGTACAATGGAGCATCAATTAATCCTTCGCGTTCCATGCATCGCCCTTCAGTCAATGCTAAGTATTTTTTAGTGACCGTTCGTTGTTCAAATTGGTCACTATACCAACCAAATGCATCGGGATGTAAACAGAAAAGAATAATTCCGGTGGTTTCAAAATCAAGCCGGTGTAAGGGACGTGCAGTTTCGAATTGATCCATCACAAGTCCGGATAAAGATTTCTTTTCTTCGTTGAACCGATCAGGAACACTTAGTAATCCTGTAGGCTTTTGAACAGCCAGGAGAGTATCGTTCCGGAATAAAATTTCGATGGTTGTTTTCATGAGGGAAACAAATCGCTGAATTTGCGTTTCCATCTCAGGTAATAATCCATAATGATACTGCCCTGGTAAACACCGGGAAGTTTGATCAGTGGCTGAAGGTGATAGTTTTCAGCTACATAAATTCTTTTCTGCCGGATGGATCTGATATGACCATAGATGTAATAATGTGCTTTGAGAATGGCGAAAGCATTTCCAAATTGGCCATTTAAAAGAAAACGAATGCCGGCCAATCCATCCAATAACCACCTAAGCGATACAATTGGAATAAGGTCA
>DASXWI010000340.1:0-3297 GCA_036503755.1 Saprospiraceae bacterium
GTGCATGGAAAACTTTTCAGGTAGATCATACACGGGAGGATGCCTTGTCTAATATTCACGTCCTTACCATCTGTCCGGATCCAAAAGAACCTGCCAAGTATTTGTGGATAGGCACGGATGGAGGTGGTCTCAACAAATTAAATATCTCCACAGGTACATTCACACATTATAGTACATCAAATGGAATACCCAATAACGTGATCTATGCCGTGCAAAGTGATGTGCATAACAATCTTTGGTTGAGTACAAATCTAGGTCTTTGCCGGTTTGATCCCGTGAGTGAGGAGGTTTGGTCTTTTACAATAGAAGATGGTTTGCCTGGAAACGAATTCAACAGAATGGAATATGGAAAGGGTAGTGATGGCCGGTTATATTTTGCAGGCGTAGAAGGGGTGATCAGTTTTGATCCGGAAGATTTCTATAGAACATCCTCTTCGTCGCCCATTGTGATCAATCGATTGAAACTTTCCAATAAGGAAGTAAGGTATAGTGCTGGCATCTCTGGCGAACTCAAGGGCGATTACCACCTTTCTGCTCCTCTGGAACTTTCTCAACAACTCACTTTTCCTTATACAGAACGAATGATCACGCTGGGATTCTCTCTTCTTGATTTTACAAATCCGGATGGCAACAAATACCGGTATAAGCTGGAAGGTTTTAATGAGGAATGGATTGATGCAGGTGATCTTAATGAAGCTGTTTTTACCAACCTCAGTCCGGGTACGTATAAGTTTATGGTCTCAGGTTGCAATAGCAATAATATATGGTCTGATCCCGCGAGCCTGCAATTGATTATCCGTCCACCGTGGTGGGCAACGTGGTGGTTCAGAAGTATCCTCTTCATGTTAGTGGCAGCTGGTGTCTACGGATTTTACCAGTATCGATTGCAGCAAGCTATGAAGATTCAGCATTTGCGCAATCGTATCGCAGCAGATCTACACGATGAAATCGGGAGTACACTCAGTAGTATTTCATTGGCAGGAACTGTGATTCAGCATAAATTGAAAGGAAAATACCAGGAGGTAGACGGACTATTGAATAAAATCAATAACAATACACAAACAATGATGGAAGCGATGAGTGATATCGTATGGGCAGTGAATACCCGAAATGATCGTTTCGACCAAATCCTGCATCGAATGAGAGCATTCGCTGTTGAAATCCTGGAACCGAAAGATGTGATGGTGCATTTCGAAGTCAACCCGCACGTGATCCCTTTACTATTGGATATGCAGCAACGGAAAAACCTGTATTTAATATTTAAAGAAGTGATTCACAATGCAGCTAAGTATGCGCAGAGCAATAATGTATGGGTCAATCTTAATTATACGTATGGAAAGTTGTTGATGGAGGTCAGGGATGATGGGGTTGGATTTGAAGTGGATCCTATACACAATGCGAAACTAACAAGGAATACCATAGAAACCTTCAGCTCCTCGAAAGGGGGAAACGGTATTCGGAATATGTTTCAACGTGCGGTTGAATTGAAGGGTAAATTGGAAATACAATCGTCTCCTGGTGAGGGAACAAAGGTTTCACTGGCATTTGGAGTGTGATAATGTGATAATCATTGAAATCAACTATAGGTTAAGTGTAATAAACACCCCAATTTTGTGCTATGAAAAACATCAGGATAGCTGTATTTGACGACAACCAACCCCGACGGGAGTTGCTGCAGATCCTGTTGGATTCCACTGAGGAGTTTACATGTACCGGGGCTTATGAGGATTGCAGGGATGTGTTAAGGCTGATGGCCAAAGATGTCCCGGATGTTGTCCTGATGGATATAGATATGCCCCATGTCAATGGTATTGAAGGGCTTATACTGATCAAGCAACATTTTCCACTAGTTAAAGTGCTGATGCAGACCATCTTTGAAGATGAAGACAAGATCTTCAGTGCCATGGTCGCCGGTGCAGACGGCTATATACTCAAAAAAACCTCACCGCTAAAACTTCTGGAAGGGATCCGCGAAGTAATGGAAGGTGGCGCACCAATGACCCCTGTTGTAGCGAAGCAGGTTTTATTGCTGTTTAGCAATAAGCATAAATCCATACCTAAAAATGATTTTGATCTGACTCCACGCGAGATGGAGATACTTTCTCTGCTTGTTGAAGGATACAGTTACAAGATGATTGCCGCCAAATGCAATGTCTCGTATGCTACGGTCAATTCGCACATCAGCAACATCTATCACAAGCTGCAGGTTTCTTCCGGTACAGAAGCGGTGGCGATAGCCATCGAGGCTGGGATCGCGGGACGGAAGAAGTGATCATCTAAATACTCCAAACTTACCTTTCTTCCGCTTGCCCCATCGAAATTTCAAATCATCGATTTGTTCTTTTCTTTCCCGTGTGTTTCTCCGTATTGTTGCTTGCAGCACCATTGCTCCGAAAACCCCGGGGCAAGAGGTCCTATTAACCCCGGGGTTGCGCAGCACACAGGGGAGAGAATTTTTCAAAGGAAAAATTCGAAGGGGCAAAAAGAAATTCGAATGAGCGATTATGCAGTTTTGATAGGGGACAAATTCCTCCGTATTTTGCACCCTGGGATACCCTAAGCTTCCTTCTCAGAGCCAGGTCCCTTTAAATCAATTTATCAAAATGAAAATGATTATGCCATTACGGTTTGTGTTTTTAATACTAGGACTCCTGACACTCCAGGCTTGTACCAGTCAATCTTCGGATGATTCAGTCAAGAAAGGATGGCTGGATAATCTGAATGCAGCACAAACCGAATCCGTGAAAGCGAATAAACCCATTTTGATCAGTTTTACCAACAGCGACACCTGTGGATTGTGCAAGCAAATGGATGCAAATGTTTTTTCTACACCCACATTCAAAACATGGGCGGAAAAATATGTTGTGTTGCTGGAAGTTGATTTCGCAAAGCAGGATCAATTAGATGAAAATCATAAGGTGCAAAACGCCGCCATGGCCCAATCCCTGAAAGTCAGTAGTTATCCAACCACCTGGATTCTCAGCATTGCACACGAACCTGAAAACAATCGGTTCAAGGTTAAACCAGTGGGTACAGTCGGATACCAGGCAACACCTGAAAAATTTATTGGGCTATTACAGAATTTAATTCGGAGGTAAGAAGATTGTTTACACATAGGTTCACTGTGTATGCAGAGGGGTTTGTGTAGGTTAAAAAAAAGGAGCCTTTGGGGTAGCTCCTTTTTCACTGAATTGGGGGATGGAAGTGGTTCAACCTTAAGATTGGGGTTTTCTGTATTTGTATTTAGCGGAATGGGGTTGTCATTATTCAAATAGGAGCGATAGAAATCATCTACCG